>CBFDAN010000257.1:0-3312 GCA_965602815.1 uncultured bacterium | reverse complement strand
GAGGTTCGCCACCACTTCTCGAATCCGAATGGGGTCGAGTACCACATCGTCCAGACCCTGCCCGAGGCTCACATCGACGTCGATTCCCGCGGCGGTGGCAGGGCGGCGGTGTGCATCCGCGACGTCTGCCACGAGCTGGGCGACGTCTGTCGGTTCCGGATGAAGCGCGAGCGCTCCGGCTTCGGCGAGGCCGAGCGTCCGTAGGTCTTCAATCAGGCGTTCCATCACCGTCACCTCCTCGAGGAGGAGCTCCAGGTGGGTTTGGTCCGGATCGTGGACCCCGTCGAGCATCGCCTCGATCTCACCTCGCACGACGGTCAGCGGTGTACGCAGCTCATGGCCGAGATCGGCGAGCAGCTGACGCCTTTGTTGATCTGCTTGCTCGAGTCGACCAGCCATTGTGTTGAATGAGCGAGCCACCGGACGAACCGTCGCCGATCCATGGGCATCGACTCGGGCGGTGTAGTCGCCGTCGGCGAGCGAGTCGGCAGCGGCCATGAGATCACGAACGGGGAGCCATGTGCGACGCACGTAGCGAACGATCAACATCACAACGAGAGCCGCGACGAGCGGTGCCAGCACAACTAAGACCCAACGGCTCCCCGAGGTCGAGCCGAGCACTGCGGAGGCGATGAACGCACCAAGCGCGACAAGGAAACCGAAGAAGACAAAGAACCCCACCATCAAGCGCAGGGCCATGCGGCGCCCAAACTTCTGCCAGGCTTCGGTCCCTTCTCGCTGAGACCACCACTCGGCGTTCGAATCCCAAGAGGCAGAGCTCCAGCCCGTGCCCATTGGCCTCCAGGGTCTAGGCATCGGAGAACTTGTAGCCGACGCCGTAGACCGTGAGCACGTACTCGGGTCGCCGCGGGTCGGGCTCGATCTTGCGACGCAGGTTCTTGATGTGTGCGTCCACCGATCGCTCGTACGATTCGAAAGATACGCCGCGCACCGCATCGAGCAGCTGAGCACGCGTGTAGATGCGGCCCGGTTGGCGAGCGAGAACCAGCAGCAGATCGAATTCACTGACTGTCAGAGAAATCTCGTGATCGTCGACGGTCACGCGTCGCTTCGGCAGATCGATCTCCAGCGGGCCGGCGCGTAGCACTTCGCCTCCACCGAGTGTCGCGTCGGCCCTTCGCAACACGGCCCGAATCCGGGCAACGAGCTCCTTGGGACTGAACGGTTTCGTGATGTAGTCGTCCGCACCGAGTTCGAGCCCGACGATCCGGTCCGTCTCATCGCTGCGAGCGGTGAGCATGATGATCGGTACCGATGACGTCGCACGCAGCTCGCGGGTGACGTCGAAACCGTCCCTGCCGGGCAGGCCGAGGTCCAGCACAATCATGTCGGGCTTCTCAACCCTCGCGAGGGACAACGCCGAAGGCCCGTCGACGGCCTCGAGCACGTCGAAACCCGCCTGGTGCAAGTAGTCACGCACCAGGCGGGCGATTCTGATCTCGTCCTCAACGATCAGGACTCGCGTCACGAGCGACCTTCCAAGAGACGGCATTCACCGGACAATTCGACGTTACTCGGGCTCCGGAACCCAGCTGTCGACCTCTTCGCGAGCGTGCGCCATGCGGTGCCATTGCTCGAAGCGGTCGGTCTCCGTTGGGCCTTCATCCTTTGTGGCGGCCTGAGAGCCGGACGGGTCACGATCCCAGAATGACCGGAACTCGTTGGTGCGCCATCGTGAGCCGTAGCCACGACGAGCGAACATTCCGAAGATCATGGCGATGAAGACGAGCTTTGCCAGCAACAGCAGCGGGAAGAGGGCGAAGAACCCAACACCCGCGGCCGCGCTTCCCGCTCCGCCAAAGATAACGGCCCCCAGGACGATTCCTGCCAAGACGAGGATGGCGAATCTGAACATCATGTACTCCTTCTGGTCGATTGAGATCACTCTGTCAGTCGATTGTGGAGAACTGATGAAGACTCGATGGAGGTGTGTACGCGGGGCGAGTGCGGATGTTCGTCAACGAGCGGACCGCCTAGTTGTCGGGCGCAGAGCGGTCCTCGGAGTCCACGAAGGCGTCTACTACTTCGTTCGGCTCACTGAGTGAGGAGCACAAGGCCAATCGGACAATCGCGCTGGCCGGTGGCTACCGATCCTGGTCGGTATCGCCGTGGTCTCTCGATGGCAGGCCTGTCTCGTCAGAGTAGGCGGCTACGGCGGCCCCAATCGTGGAGTAGAAGAACTCCTCACCAATCCGGTCGTAGAGGCCGTAACTTCGCAGGCGATCCTTCACCGGACCCTTGAGTTCGGCGAACGCGAACTCGATACCACGGGCGTCGAGATCATCGAGAAGGAGCACCAGCATCTCGGCTCCCGTGCTGTCGATGTCGCTGATCGGCTCGGCAGCGACCACGACCCTACGCACTCCTCCGGGCGTGGCATCGATGGCTTCGCCCAGTTGCTCCTCGAAGAATCCTGCGTTGGCGAAGAAGATGGGTGAGTCGAACCGGAACAACAGCAGGCTCGGAACGAGATACGCATCGGGATGGCGTTCGACATCGTGATAGCCCTTGGCGCCGGCGACGCGACCGAGGACGGCCGTGTGGGGCCGCCATCGCTTCCAAATGAACACCGCAAGCGAGACGCCGATAGCGATGAGGAGACCCTCGAGGACACCAATCAGAATGACGCCGAGCATCGCGACAACAGCTGCCGCGAAATCGGTTCGGCGAACCCGTGCCAGCCACCGGAGGGTTGCCAAGTCGAAAAGGCCGAAGGAGGCGACAATCACAACGGCGGCGAGAACGGACGAGGGCAGGTCTGCGAGCAGACCATTGGCACCGATCAGTAGGACGATGATCGCCACTGCCGAGACGACCCCGGTGAGCTGCGTCTTGGCGCCCACCGACTCGGCGACCACGGTCCGCGACGAGCTTGCGCTCATCGGGAATCCCTGGAAGAGGCCTGCGGCGATGTTTGCCATTCCCAGGCCAACCGCCTCTTGGTTCTGGTCCACCCGGTCACCGCGCTTCGCCGAGAAACTACGTGAGAGCGCCGCTGTGTCGGCGACGCTGACGATGGCGATGCCCAGTGCCCCGACGACCAGCGGGCCGAGGTCGTCCAGCGGCACGCTCGGAAAGGTCGGACTCGGGAAACCCGAGGGCAACACGCCAACCACCGAGACACCCTGGTCGGCGAGATCGAACAGTGCGACGACCGCAATGGCACCGATCACGGCAACGAGCACCCACGGGATGCGAGGTGCGAGACGCCGGCCAACAAGCATCACCGCAATGGCGCCGCAGCCGAGGAGAAGCGAGGCGACGACGGTTTAACCGTCGGCCACGCCCTTC
>CBFDAN010000256.1:0-3330 GCA_965602815.1 uncultured bacterium | reverse complement strand
GTTTCGGAGGATCCACACCGACATCACCCGACGCGGACCCACAACGTCACAACGCTGCAACGTCGAAGCACGCAACGCCGCTTGCGTCTTCCCCGGCTGCCGCATGCCCGCCATCGGCAGCGACCTCGACCGCCACACCCCCGGAACACGGCGGACCCACCGGCGACCACAACCCCAGCCCGCGATGCCGCCACGGCCACCGCATCCGCCACCAACACGGATGGACCTGCCAACCCCTCCCCAACGGCGACCACCAATGGACCAGCCGCCTCGGCCACACCCACACCACCACCAGAACACCCCCATAGAAACGACTCCAGGGGTCCGGGGGGATTCTCAACCGTCGATCAGTCGATCAATCAGGTGCCAATTGGAACAGATAGGCGAACGGTGACTTGGTGTACGCGATGCCGCGTCCCGACTCGTGGATGAGATCGGCCGTGACATCGATGTCTCGCTTCGCGATCAGATAGGTGTCGAGTCTGCGATCGCTCACGGAGTAGTCCCCCGAGCGGGATTGCACAACACCGGCGAGTTGATATCTCGGATCGATCGAGGCGATCGCGGCGTCACCGTGGCTCGGGTTGGCCAGCAGCCATCCTCCGGGTCGGAGGTACCGCGTGCAGGCCTCCGACACGAAGCCGGCGTAGAGCGAGATGAGAAGGTCCAAGTGGGCATCCGGCAGACCGAGATCGGTCGTGTAGTCGGCGCGGATGAACTCCCAGGAACGCTCCTCGTCTAGCGGTGCATGCTGGGCGATGATCTCTTCAACGCCCGCCGAATCGGAGAAGAAACGCGCCGCTCGCTCATCACTGTCCACATACGTCACGGACGGGAACACGAACGATGCGGCGATGTCAACGTACGACCCCGGATAGAGGGCGGTTGTTGCGTCGATTGCTCGGTTCGCCGCTCTGAACAGACGCAGCCGATCGCCGGGATGCTGGTTCTGTTTGCCCCAGAGCTTCCGAGTGAAGTCTTGCACGAGACCTTTCGACTACATCTCTTTGCGGCCGGTGAGGGCCCGCCCAAGGGTGATCTCGTCGGCGTAGTCGAGGTCACCGCCGACGGGAAGGCCCGAGGCCAAGCGCGACACCGTAACGCCAAGCGGCTTCAGCATGCGAGCGAGGAACATCGCGGTCGCATCACCTTCCAACGTTGGGTTCGCAGCCACGATGACCTCGCTCACGTGTTCGGCGTCGACGCGGTCGAGGAGTTCGCGGGCTCGGAGTTGGTCCGGTCCGACCCCTTCGATCGGAGAGATCGCTCCTCCGAGGACGTGATAGCGGCCGGCGAACTCGCCGGTCTTCTCGATCACGGGGATGTCCTGAGCGCGTTCCACTACACAAATGACCGTCGGGTCGCGTCGGAGGTCTCGACAGATCGAACACTCCTCTTCCGCTGTGACGTTGAAACAACGCGAACACAGTCGGACTTCGCGCCGCATCGAGGTGATGGCATCGGCGAGCCGGACCGCGTCGGCTTCCTCCGCGTTCAGGAGGTAGAACGCGAGCCGCTGCGCACTCTTCTGTCCGACCCCTGGGAGCCGGGCCAATTCGTCGACGAGGCGTTGGACCGGCGGTTCGAACATCAGCCGAGGAGGCCGCCGAGATCCATCCCCCCGGCGACACCACCCATCGAGTCGGCTGCGTCTTCCGCGACTGCGGCAAGTGCCAGGTTGACCGCGGCAACGACGAGATCACCCGCCATTTCGGGATCGTCCGGGTCAAGGATCCCCGGATCGAACTCGACGCTGACGAGTTCGCCGGATCCACGAACGACAGCCTTCACAACCCCGCCTCCGGCGGTTCCCTCATAGGTCTTCGCCGACAGCTCAATCTGAGCGGCCTCGATCTGCGCCTGCATCTGCTGCGCCTGCTGCATCAACTGGCGCATGTCCTTTGGCATGTTCTGTGGCATACCCACAAGGCTACTTGCTCCTTGCTGCTTGATCCTCGCTCTTCATTGGCCGATTCCCTGTCCCCGCTTGATATCGTTCTCCCTGAGTCCGATAATCGAGGTGAAGACGTGCGTATTGCGCCCGCAAGACAGTTCAGCACCGCGTTGGCGCTCCTGCTCGTGGTTACCGCCTGTTCGGGCGGCACCGACTCCTCGGCAACTTCAACGACACAGCCAGCGGAGGAGACGGCCGTGACATCCTCCACGCCACCACCCGAGAGCACGACAACAGAGCCGCCCTCTCAGGACACGAGCGAGATCTGGCTCGGAGATGTCGGCGGACAAACCATCCAGTTCCAATACACCACCGACGACACAGGGACCATCACCGGCATGCTCGGAAGCCCCACCGACGAGGGTCCGGAAGTATCCATCAGCGGCGCCGCTGATGGAGATGCTGTGACCATCAGGATCCCGGCCGCCGGTGCGGTCCTGGAAGGTGTTGTCGACGGAGACACACTCTCGGGCACGTGGTATCAATCGGGTGCCGAAGTGCCGGTGGTCTTCGAGCGCCAGACCACGCTCTACGTGGCGAATCGGCCCCAAGAACCAACACCCCCGTTCCCGTACGAAGCAACCGACGTTCGCTTCGAGAACGGAGACGTCTCCCTCGCCGGAACACTCACGGTCCCCGAGGGCGAAGGGCCCTTCCCCGCCGTCGTACTGGCGTCGGGTTCGGGGGCTCAGGATCGCGATGAGACCATCCTTGGTCACAAGCCATTCCTTGTTCTGGCAGACGCGTTCGCACGGAGCGGAATTGCCTCTCTCCGCTTCGATGATCGCGGTGTCGGGGGATCAACTGGAAACCCGGTCGGCGCGACGACTGCGGATTTCGCAACGGATGCCGCAGCCGCCGTTCAATTCCTCGCCGCCGACGATCGATTTGAGTCCATCGGCATCGTCGGCCACAGCGAGGGAGGCATCATCGGTCCGATGGTTGCGAACGGTTCGGACTCGGTCGACTCGGTTGTTCTGCTGGCCGGCCCCGGCCTTCCGGGTCTCAATGTCCTGTTGCGCCAGACCGAGGATCTGATGCGCGCTGAGGGCGCAACGGAAGCCGATATCGCATGGCAGCTGTCATGGAGGCGTGAAATCATGGAAGTCTCAGCATCGAGTGTGCCCACGGACGAGGCGGCGGATGCGATCCGCACGATCGTGTCGGCGGCGGTCGAGAACCCACCGCCAGGCGTCAACGAATCCCTTGACTCATCGATGACCGAACAGTTCGTCGGGGCGTTCACCGATCCGTGGATGCGCTTCTTCCTCGCCTATGACCCTGCGCCCGCCCTCGAGGAACTCGGCATCCCAACACTCGCGCTGATTGGCAGTCTTGATCTGCAGGTCTCGGCCGAAGAGAACATTCCTGCACTA
>CBFDAN010000255.1:0-3331 GCA_965602815.1 uncultured bacterium | reverse complement strand
TTTCGGCTGGTTCCTCACCTCCGAGACCGAGAGGATTCAACCGACCCTTCCGGCCGGGAACATCCCAGTCCTCCTTCTCTGCAGCTTGGAACTCGATGGCGCTCAACGCCCGACCGACCTCGCTGCCATGACTCGGCTCACGACGGGGAGGATGACGCAGGTGGTGGATGCCCTCGAGGAAGACGGGTTGGTGCGGCGCACGGGGGATCCCGTGGATGGCCGCGCTATCCTCGTGGAAATCACAAGTGCTGGGCGTGAGGTCTTGACGGTGATTGAGGGAACGATCGTCGACGCGCTGCAGGCGCATCCCGATCGCGTCGCCGGCTTCCGCGACGCACTCTCCGGTTTCGGGCCGGAGGATGCGACGTGAACTAGGTCGCTTAGTTGCTAAACCGCCGTGGGTAGAGTCGGCCGAACGATTCGCACCGCCAACGGTGCAATACCCACCATCAGGAAGGAACCCATGTCTGATCTGACCGATCGCAGAGTCCCGGGGATCGTCACATTCATCTCGATCCTCGTGTTCATCAACGCCGCGTTGTACGCCACAGTGGCTTTGGTGGCGTTCTTCCTTCAAGGGGCCGACACGGCCGCCGAACTCGGCCTCGATGAGAACTACCTCCTGACAACTGGAATCGCATACGCGATCGTCGCCATCTTCACGCTCTTCGTTGGTATATACCTACTGCAGGGGAGTCGCAACGCCCGACTGATCGTCGCCATCGTGCAGGGACTCGGTATTGCTGCCGTCCTCTTCGTGATGGTCCTACATCACTCGAGCGGTTTCATCGCCCAGGGCGTCGTGCAGATCGCGATCCACTCCTTCATCCTGTGGTCGCTCTACGGCAATGACAAGGCCGACGCCTTCTTCGAGGCTGTCGAGACCGCGTAGAACGAGGAGTCGAACGTGTCCGAGACCGTCGAGAAGCCACCGATCGTTCGTCATCCGAGCGATCTTCAGCGCCTCCTGCTGGCGTTGTTGATCGGCGTCGGTGGCTTCTTCCTCGCGACCTATCTCAACACGATCAACGAAGCGATCACGGTCGAGGTGATCAACGGCGTCGGGACGTTCCCGGGCCCGGTGATCATCGGGATTCTGATTGCCGTCGACGTCCTGACGGTCTTCCTTCCGATTGGGATCGGTGCGGCCTTGATCTGGAAGCGACGGTGGCGGACACTCGGCCTCGCCGTCATCGCCGGCGTGGCTGCGCAGATCCTGACCTTCCTCGTCCAGAACGAGGTCGTCAGTCGATTCTCCGCAGGTGACCTTCCGTTCACGCCGCCGGAATGGGTCTGTGCCGAAGGCTCAGAACTCGCGATTTGGGAGTGCGTCCCGGCGGCGACCGGTTCCGCATCGCTGATGTACGCTGCCGGATTCGCAGCGACGTTCGCGGTGCTCTACCCGACCCTGAATTCGCGATGGCGCCGGTTCGGTTGGGGTCTCATCGTGGTGCTCATCGTCGTTCGCATGCTGGAGAGCCAGGCGCCTCCGACCGGCGAGTTCCTGGCAGTTGCGCTCGGCTTCATCGTGGGAACGGCGGTCCTGCTCATCTTCGGCACCCCCGACCGCAAGCCGAACAACGTCCAGATCTCGGAGTCGTTGTCGCGCAGCGGGTGGGAACTCGCCACGCTCAAGCGAGCCGCTGTGGATGCGCGAGGGTCCTCGCCCTACTTCGCGACCGCCGCTGATGGAACGGACCTCTTCGTGAAGGTGCTCACACCGGAGGAGCGCGCAGCCGACAACATGTTCCGGGTCACCCGCATGTTCCGTCTCAAGGGCGTTGGCGACGAGCGGCCCTTCTCCTCCCTCAAGCGGACCGTCGAGCACGAAGCGGTCGCATCGCTGAAGGCCGCTTCCGACGGTGTCACAACGCCGCAACTCGAAGCGGTCGCTGAGATCGCTCCTGCCTCGATGGTGATGGCCTATCGCATGATCGACGGATCGTCGCTCGACGGTGTCGACGACGACCAGATCACCGACGAGGTGCTGACCGGCATCTGGGAGCAGGTCAAGATCCTTCGCGTGCGTCGGACGGCGCACCGGGACCTCCGTCTCGCCAACGTGGTCCGCGCCGCTGACGGGACGCCGTGGATCATCGACTTCGGATTCGCTGAGCTTGCGGCGACGGATGGCCAGCTGAAGACCGATGTCGCAGAACTCACGATGTCAACGGCCCTGAAGGTCGGGCCTGAACGCGCGGTCGCGAACGCGATCGGCGTCCTGGGCCCGGATGCCGTCGCAGACGCAGCGTCGCGGATTCAGCCGTTGGCCTTGAGCGGAGCAACTCGCGAGGGGCTCAAGAAGAACAAAGGCCTGGACGCACAGGTTCGAGAGCAAATCGAGGCGCAGACCGGTCGCGAGCCGGAACCCGTCGAGGATATCGAGCGTGTCAAACCCAAGACCGTCTTGATGATCGTCGGCTTCGCGCTGGCCATCTACTTCCTCATCCCCCAACTCGCCCAGACCGACTTCGGGGCTGTTCTGGATGCAGATTGGCGCTGGGCTCCGGTGATCCTCGTGGCGTCATTCCTGACCTACGTCGGTGCCGCCTGGAACATCATGGGTTCGGTCCCGCAGCGGCTGCCCCTGGTCACATCGGTGGTCGCGCAGTTCGCCGGGACGTTCATCAACCGTATCACCCCGGTGAAGATCGGCGGGATGGCGACGAACGTCCGGTACCTCCAGAAGAACGGCGTCGACACGTCCGTCGCCGTTGCAGGTATCGGCGTCAGCAGCGTCGGCACGTTCATCGTCCACATGAGCCTGCTCATCATGTCGGTCGTCTTCATCGGCAGGAATGCCAGCGATTTCGTGAAGCTGCCGTCGGGCAACGCTGTGCTGATCGGTCTCGTTGCGCTGTTCGCCGTGGCGACCCTCGTGTGGTTCCTCCCGGTTGGGCGCAAACTCTTCAGGACAGAGATCTGGCCGGTCCTGAAGCGGTCAGGACAGGGGATCGCTCAGGTTGCGACCAGTCCGAAGAACGCCGTGATGCTCTTCGGCGGTGCGTTCCTGATGATCATGGGCTACATCACGGCCCTGTGGTTCAGCCTGGAGGCGTTCGGCGGCGGACTGTCATTCGTCGGCATCGCCCTCGTGTTCCTCGCTGGTCAGGCGCTCGGTCAGGCAGCACCGACGCCGGGCGGCATCGGCGCCACCGAGGCGGCGATGATCGCGGCCATGACGGCGCTCGGACTCGATGCTGCGACCGCCGTCCCGACGGTGTTCCTCTACCGAATTGCCACGTTCTGGCTTCCGATCCTCCCCGGCTTCTTCTCGCTCCGGAAACTTGAGAACGACGGGATGCTGTGACCTCGGGGCAGCAACGCCGAC
>CBFDAN010000254.1:0-3343 GCA_965602815.1 uncultured bacterium | reverse complement strand
GAGGAGTTCGATGTTCGTGGCGTGCGCCCCGGCTTGCCGATCCGGCTTCTCTCAGGAGGGAATCTACAGAAGGCGCTCATCGCCCGTGAGGTCACTCAGGACCACTGTGTGTTGATCGCCCGATCACCTACCCGAGGCCTCGATGTCGGCGCAACGGCAGCGGTACGCGAGCAGATCCTCGCTGAACGGGATCGAGGAATAGCAGTCCTGCTGATTTCAGAAGACCTCGATGAATTGCTGGCGCTGGCGGATCGCCTGCTGGTCATCTACGAGGGCAAGATCGTCGGCGAGATGCCTGCATCCGAAGCCACCGCCGAGCGTCTTGGCTTGCTCATGTCCGGGCACACTGAGGAGCAGTCCGCATGAGCCGTCGATTCATCGTCGAACCACGTGGCCTCGCCCCGTGGTGGCTGAAATTGCTCATCCCGATCGGCTCGGTCATCGCCGCCATGATCATCGGTGCGGTATTCCTGGCGATCACCGGCAACGACTGGGTCGAGGTCTATCAGAAGATGGCCGATGCGGCGTTTGGCTCCGGACGTGGCTTCGCCGAGACGCTGGTATCGGCCACGCCGCTCATCCTGACCGGTGTCGCCGCCGCTATCGCCTTCAAGATGCTGGTCTGGAACATCGGTGGAGAAGGGCAGCTGATCTTCGGTGCCATCCTTGCTGCAGGCGTCGGGATCTGGCTGTCCGAGTCAACTCCGCAAGTCATCGCAATCGTCGCCGTGGTCATCGCTGGTGCGATCGGCGGGGCCTTCTGGGCTTCGTTGGCCGCCGTTCCGAGGGTCTACCTCGGGACGAACGAGATCATCACAACGCTCATGCTGAACTTCATTGCCCTCAACCTCATGCAGTACCTCGTGCTTGGCAGCTCGAGCCCCTGGCGGGATCCCGAGGCAACTCAGTTCCCGCAGGGTCGGCCCATCGTCGAGAGTGGGCGGATCCCCGAGTTCTTCAACCGTCTCGACTGGGGTCTCTTCATTGCCATCGGCGTCGCGGTGATCGCGTGGTTCGTGATTAGCAAGACCCGGAGCGGCTTCGAGTACCGGATCGTCGGTGACTCGTTCGACGCGGCTCGTTACGCAGGCATCAAGGTGCCGAAGAAGGTCCTGGGTACCTTCCTTGCTTCCGGAGCTGCAGCTGGCCTGGCGGGCTCGATCCTGGTGGCGGGAATCCTCGGCAAGATGGACCCGAGATCCCTCGACCTCGGACTCGGCTTCACTGGGATCATTGTCGCGGCGCTCGCCCGCCTCAACCCGATCGCCATCATTCCGGTTGCCATCCTGATGGGCGCATTGAACAACGCCGGGCCTGCACTCCAGTCGATCGGCGTGCCGTCGGCCACGGTCCAGATCCTGCAGGGCGCGATCTTGCTCTTCGCCGTTGCTGGAGAGTTCCTGATTTCGAATCGGATCCATCGGCCCGACCCCGTCGCCGGTGAGGCAAAGTCGGAGCCGGAGGCGCAGGCCGCATGAACGAGTCTGTACTCATGCTCACGATCATGGCCGGGATCGGTCTCGGGACGCCGCTCGTGTTCGGAACGGTTGGTGAGATCCTCACCGAACGATCGGGCATCCTCAACCTCGGAGTCCAGGGCATGATGCTGTTCGGCGCCGTTGCCGGATTCTGGGCCACGTTCGTTAGCGGCAGCCTCTGGCTCGGCGTTCTCGCAGCCCTTGTCGCTGGAGCCGGACTCTCGGTGATCCATGCATTCAACTCTGTGACGCTTCGCGTGAGCCAGATCGTTTCGGGCCTGGCGTTGACGATCTTCGGTACCGGTGTTGCTGTCTACATCGGCAAAGCTGGCTCGGATCCCTTGATCGGCCAGCCGTCGAAGGCGATCTTCGAACCGATCTTCCCCGAGACTCTCGCCGACCTTCCGATCGTGGGCCCGCTCATCTTCGGTCACGATGCGCTGGTCTACCTCTCCTGGCTGATCGTCGCCGCCGCGAGCTACTACCTCTTCCGCACCCGTCCCGGTCTCACGGTTCGGGCAGTGGGGGAGGACCCAGCCAGCGCGGAGGCTGCCGGGATCAACGTCTCTTCGGTCCGCTACATCCATGTGATGCTCGGCGGAGCACTCGCAGGACTCGGTGGTGCCTACTTCTCGCTCGCTCTCGTGCCGTCATGGCAGGACAACCCAATTGGCCAGGCGGGATGGATCTCCATCGCGCTCGTGATCCTGGCGTCGTGGCGCCCGTGGCGAGCGCTCTGGGTTGCGTACCTCTTCGGGATCGCGGGTCGCCTCAACTTCACGTTCCAGACCCTCGAGATCAATGTGCCGGCCACCCTGCTCGACATGCTGCCCTTCCTGCTGGCGATTATCGCAATGATTGCCCTTACGAGCGGGAAACGAGCCAGGTTCCTCGGAGCGCCGGCCGCGCTTGGAATCCCGTACTACCGGGAAGAGCGCTGACCCGAGCGTGTCCTGGATTCTGCTGACCAACGACGACGGCATCGACAGTCCTGCGCTCGCGCCGTTCGCAGCGGCACTCCAGCAACTCGGCACGGTTCGGGTGGTGGTGCCCGATCGGGAGCGGAGTTGGGTTGGCAAGGCAATCACTCGAATTGGTCCAATCGGAACGAACCAGGTCAACCTCAACGGCGGAGTTGCGTGGACGTGTACCGGATACCCGGCGGATGCGGTGCAGATCGGGATCCACGGGCTATTCGACGAACAACCGGCGCTCGTCGTGTCCGGCATCAACATCGGCTACAACCACGGTGCCGGCTTCCTGATGTCGTCCGGGACCATCGGGGCGGCCGTGGAAGGCTGGGTCTCAGGAGTGCCTTCGATCGCCGTATCGACGGGCGCGAACGGCGACTGGACAGCCTGGAAACGGCGGGCGCTTGATCCGACGGCAGCAACGGACTGGCAGCGTTTGGCGGCCGTCGCAACCGACGTAATCGACGACGTGACTACCGCGGGCTTACCGGGCCTGGCTGATGTGGTCTCGATCAATCTGCCGTTCGACGCATCGGCCGAGACGCCGCGGCAAGTGACCACGGTCGCACGTGTTGGATACGACCGCCTCTTCACGAGCGACGGCAATGGGGTCTACCACCACGATTTCAACGGCGAACTCCTCGAGTTTGAGCCCCTCGACGGCACCGACATCGAAGCGGGGCGCGGCGACCGCATCTCGATCGCACCCATCCAAATGCCGACCGCGGCCTCCGTTCCCGAGGACGTTCGTTCCCGAATCGAACGCTGACCGCAAGGCCCCCGAGACGGCTGGTCCGTCGGCTCCGGGGGAGGGGTCCTCCGGCCCTGGTCTAGATCCCGATAGTCAACCACTGTGCGGGGCAGCACCGGAAGAAGTGTGACGCGCGAGGAGAG
>CBFDAN010000253.1:0-3391 GCA_965602815.1 uncultured bacterium | reverse complement strand
TACGAGGTCGAGGTGCTCGTCGCCGAACTCGGGGATGACGAGAACCATCTCTATCACGTGCGCTTCGACGGAACACTCCGCGATCAGCATGGTTTCGCCATGCTCGGCGGTGACGAGGATCGGCTGCTCGAGCCGCTCACTGCCGGGTACCGGCCTGAAATGAGCCTCGAAGAGGCCATCTCCCTCACCACCTCGGCGATTCGAGACACGGCCGACGAATCCACGCCGGGAGCTGATTGGGAGGCTGCCGTGCTCGACCGAACACTCGGACGGAGGAAATTCCGTCGCCTCGAGCCAGCCGAGATCGAAGCAGCGGGCTAGTCCTCCGAGTCCGATCTGGAGGCTTCGAGGATCACTCGAGCATCGGCGAGCCGGTCGGCCGCGACCCACACCTCGACCTGGGCGAGGCCACCCACCGAAACGGGATATGGCCCGTAGGTCTCGCCGTGCATGCGGACGGCGATGCCCTCGGATCGAAGGAGCGCTCCCAGGAGATTGGCCGTTGCCGGATCGCCGACAACAGCGAGCGGTTCGTAGTGACCGGAGTCCGCTTCTGGGTCCTTCTTGCTCATCGACCAATTCTGCCATCGGACGAGACGTGCGTGGGGAGTTCCGTGAGCGCGGTACGCTGGTCCGGTGGACCGACGGATCTTCGGAATCGAAAACGAATACGGCGTCACGTGCACACTGCGTGGACAGCGGCGTCTCTCTCCGGATGAGGTAGCTCGCTATCTGTTCAGACGGGTCGTTTCGTGGGGTCGCTCATCGAATGTGTTCCTCGAGAACGGTTCGCGTCTCTACCTCGACGTCGGGAGCCACCCCGAGTACGCAACTCCGGAGTGTGACTCCCTCACGGATCTCGTCGCTCACGACAAGGCAGGGGAACGCATCCTCGAGGGTCTCGTCGAGTCGGCGGAGGAGCGGCTGACCGAAGAGGGGATACGCGGCGAGATCTACCTCTTCAAGAACAACACCGACTCTGCGGGAAACTCGTATGGTTGCCACGAGAACTACCTCGTCGGGCGGCAGGACGATTTCCAGCGCACCATCGACACGCTCATCCCATTCTTCGTGAGTCGCCAAATCTACGCCGGTGCCGGGAAGGTGCTCCACACGGCCCGCGGGACGATCTACTCCACCTCCCAACGTGCCGAGCACATCTGGGAGGGCAGCTCCTCTGCGACCACCCGCAGTCGTCCCATCATCAACACGAGAGATGAACCACACGCGGACGCGGAGCGGTACCGCAGGCTCCATGTGATCGCCGGCGACTCGAATATGTCCGAGTACGTGAGCTACGCCAAGGTGGGGACAACCGCCGCACTACTGCAGATGCTCGAAGACGACATCGTGTTCCGCGACATGACCCTTGAGAATCCGATTCGTGCCATCCGAGAGATTGCGCACGACACCTCTTGTCGCCGCACAGTCCGTCTAGCGAACGGCCGTGAACTGTCGGCGCTCGACATCCAATGGGAGTACCTCGAACGCGCAATGCGATACGCACGAACAACCGGATTCCCTCCCGAGGTCGATCGGGCAATCGGCATGTGGGAGCACCTGTTGACGGGCCTCGAAAAGGATCCAATGACTCTGTCCCGCGAGGTGGATTGGGTGGCAAAACTCCAGTTGCTCGACCGGTATGCGGCGAAGCACAACCTCCCGATGTCGTCGCCGAGAATGTCGTTGCTCGACCTCGCATACCACGACGTCAATCGCAAGCGAGGGTTGTACTACATCCTCGAGCGGCGGGGAATGGTCGACCGTGTGGTGACGGACGATCGCATCACTCGAGCGATGACGGACCCCCCGGTGACCACGCGAGCTCGCCTTCGCGGTGACTTCATCAAGGCTGCGAAGGCTAGAAACCGGGATTTCACGGTCGACTGGGTGCACCTCAAGCTCAACGATCAAGCGCAGCGAACGATTCTGTGCAAGGACCCGTTCCGAGCCGTTGACGAAAGGGTCGAGAAACTGATCGCCTCGTTGTAGCGTCGCAGTGATGCAGAACGTCATCGAGAGAATCCTCAATCTCCTCGCCTTCCTCCTCACCGTCGACCGGCCGGTGACTGCCGACGACATCAGGCACACCGTCGCGGGGTATGCCCGGGAGAGCGACACGGCCTTCCACCGTACGTTTGAGCGGGACAAGGATCTTCTGCGCCATCTTGGGATACCGATCGAGCGTGAGGCCACCGATCTGTTCGAAGTCGAGTTCGGATATGTTGTGCACGATGATCGGTATGCCCTCGAGGATCCCGATCTCACCGATGAAGAGCGCACGGCCCTTGCGCTGGCCGTCCAGGCCGTCGGCTTCGGCGGCCGACCTTCGGGTCAAGAAGCGCTCATGAAACTCGGGGGTGCCGTCGGGAGTCTCGATGGGACCGAACTCGGAGCGGACCTCGGAGAACAAGCGGAAGCGGTCGTGACCGCATTCGCAGCCGTCTCGGAACGACGCCTTCTCTCCTTCCGGTATCGCGGCCGAGAACGACGCGCTCAACCCTATGGCCTCGTGCACCGCCGCGGGCACTGGTACTTGGTAGCGGCCGACGCCGGGAGCGACGATATCAAGGTGTACCGGCTCGATCGGGCGCATGAACTGACCCCGGGCGAACGTCCCGGTGCGTTCACAATGCCCGACGGATTCGACCCGGCAGGCGCGGTACTACACCATCCCTGGGACGCAGGTCGTGATCCGACCGTAGCGTCGGTGGTCTTCGACGAGCCGGTCGCATGGATCGCCGAACGCGAACTTGGGCCGAACGCCGCAATCGATCGCAGAGCCGATGGCTCCATCAAGGCGACGGTGGAGATCGCGGCGCCTTCGGCTTTCCTCGGATGGCTGATCGGTTTTGAAGCCGACGCCGAGATCATCGATCCGCCAGAGCTCCGCCACAGCTACCGCTCGCTCGTGGGGGAAGGATGACCAACTCACCGAAGACCGCCAGCCGGATCAACCGTCTGCTGGCCATGCTGCCATGGGTCATTGCCAACCCGGGAGCTCCGGTGGACGAGGTATGTGAGCGTTTTGGCTACACGCGTACCGACCTCGTGACAGACCTGAACACCGTCTTTGTGTGCGGCCTGCCAGGGTATGGACCTGGTGACCTCATGGACGCCTCGATTGACGACGACGAGGTCGTCGTCGAGATGGCTGAGTACTTCGCACGACCGCTTCGGCTCACCGCACCGGAAGCCCTCGGGATCCTCGCATCCGGAAAGGCTGTCCAGTCGTCGGGATCGGGAGGTCCGGCGCTCGACCGCGCGATCGTGAAGCTGGAGCAGATCCTCCTTCCCGACGGTGCCGAGGCTGTTGTTGTTGATCTTCCGGAACCTCCCCTCGCCGGGGATCTGCGCAGAGCATCGAAGGGTGGGGAAGTGGTACGAATTG
>CBFDAN010000252.1:0-3393 GCA_965602815.1 uncultured bacterium | reverse complement strand
GCGACTGCAGGCATCGACGCCGCCGTCGAGCAGATGTGTGGTGTAGGAACCCTCTGGACGCTGCTCGGCTCGGGAGGTGATCGTTGCCCAGAGATCCGGGAGCACGTCTCCGATTCGGGGGGCGGTGTCCGCACGGCCAGGGACTGCGAAGCAGGCTATTGATCCCGTATGGCAGGCTGGGCCCGCCGCGTCGACCCGCACGAGCACGGTGTCGGCGTCGCAGTCGAGGCTCATCTCGACCACGGACATTGAGTTGCCGCTCGTCTCGCCCTTCTGCCACAGCGCATTTCGGCTCCGACTCCAGAAGTGCATCTTCCCGGTGTTGTACGTGGCGTCCAAGCTCGTTGCGTTGACGTAGCCGAGCATGAGCACGCGTCCGGTGGCGGCATCCTGGACGATCGCAGGCACGAGGCCCCGTTCGTCGTAGGCAGGTTCGATCCTCATGCAGCCTCCACGATCCGTATGGGGATGCCGGCAGCCGCAAGGAGGCTCTTGACCACAGGAATGGGATACTCGGATCGGTGGAATATCGATGCTGCGAGGGCCGCATCGGCGCGGCCCGGTTCAAGGGCCGACGCGAGGTCGTTCGGTTCACCTGCACCCCCAGAGGCGATGATCGGGACCGTGGTTGCGGCTCGAGCAGCCTCGAGCAGCGGGAGGTCGTAGCCATCCTTCGTGCCGTCCCGGTCCATGGACGTGAGAAGGATCTCACCTGCGCCCAGGGATGTGGCGGCGCCGATCCACTCCACGGCATCGAGTCCGGTGGGAGTCCGGCCACCGTGTGTGACAACCTCCCAGGAGTCGCCGGTGCGCCGAGCATCGATCGCCACCACAACACACTGCGAGCCGAAGGCTGTTGCGCACTCCGAAATCAACTCCGGCCGGTCAACCGCCGCGGTGTTGACCGTCACCTTGTCGGCGCCGGCTCGGAGGACGGCTCTCATGTCGTCCACGGTGCGGACGCCCCCCCCAACGGTGAGGGGCACGAAGACGTGCTCGGCGGTGCGGCGAACGACATCGAGAAGTGTCCCTCGATTCTCGTGTGACGCGGTGATGTCGAGGAAGCAGATCTCGTCTGCGCCCTCCTCGGTGTATCGGGTGGCAAGCTCGACCGGATCGCCCTCGTCGGTGAGGTCAACGAACTGAACGCCCTTCACAACACGTCCATCGGCAACGTCGAGGCACGGGATGATGCGGCTACGCAGCACGACGCACCTCCGCCACGAAGTTGTCGAGCACCCGGAGACCCGCTGTGCCGCTTCGCTCCGGGTGGAACTGGAGGCCGATGTAGTTGCGGTCCCGAACCGCGGCCACGAACTCACCGCCGTGGTCGCTCGTTGCCGTCACGATGCCGGGGTCGTCCGGCACCGCGGCGTACGAGTGGACGAACGTGAAGAGTGAGCCTGCAGCGACTTCGCCGAAGATCGGGTCGTCCGACGCCCACACGTCGTTCCATCCCATGTGGGGGAGGGGCAGGCCCTTGATCGCCCGCACCGAACCGGGGACCAAACCGAGGCACGCTCCGCCGTCTTCATCCGAGTCGTCGAACAGGAGCTGCATCCCGACGCAGATACCGAGCAGGGGACCGTCCCATTCACGGAGCGGCTCGACGAGACCTTGACGCTCGAGGCGGTCCATCGCGGCGCCTGTAGCTCCGACACCGGGCAGCACGACGGCATCGGCACCGTTGAGACCCTCCGGTCCCTCAGCGATCCGCGGCCGGCCACCAACCACTTCGAGGGCCCGCTGGATGGAGACGAGATTGCCCGCTCCGTGGTCGATGACGGCGAGACGCGTCACAGGGTGCCTTTCGTCGATGGAACACCCTGTCGTCGCGGGTCCAATGAAGCGGCGCCACGCAGAGCGATGCCATACGCCTTGAACGCCGCCTCGGCGATGTGGTGGTCATTCCTGCCGTAGGCGCTCAGGTGTACGGTCGATCGGCTCGTTCGGATGAGCGACTCGAGCGCGTGGGGAATCATCTGCGTGCCGAGGGTGCCGATCCGGTCACCGCCGAATGCAAGGTCCAGCACCGCGTACGGCCGGCCGCCTGCGTCGGTGACACACGTCGCGATGGCCTCGTCCATCGGCACCGTCGCACTGGCGAATCGGGTGATTCCGGAGCGGTCGCCGAGCGCCTCGTCGATGGCCGATCCGAGGACGAGGGCCGTGTCCTCGACCGTATGGTGTTCGTCGATGTAGAGGTCGCCCTCCGTGCGCACCACCAGGTCGATCATGGCATGGTGCGCGAGGGAGGTGAGAAGGTGGTCGAACATGCCAACACCGGTCTCGACGTTCGTTTCCCCGGTTCCATCGAGGCCTAGCGTTATCTCGACGCTGGTCTCCCGTGTCTTCCGTGTCGCCGTGGCCCTGCGGTTCATGAGCGGATCCTTCCGATCGCGTTTATGAGTCGGTCGTTGTCCGTCCCTGACCGGACGGTGAAACGGAGGTGGTTGATGAGTTCGGAGATGTGCGGAAATTCCCGCACAACGAGGCCTTCACGCATCAAACCCGCGGCGAGCGTCTGCGCATCTGGACCGACGTGAGCGAGGAGGAAGTTGGCCTCCGAAGGCAGCACCTCGAGGCCCAACGCGGCGAGCCGATCACGGAATCGCTCGCGTTCGGCAATCAGCCGGTCCACGGAGCGGCGCATACGGTCGGTATCGGAGAGCGCTGCAATGGCGAGCGTGGTCGAGATGGTTGAGATGCTCCCGGGCGGTCGGACACGATCGATCGCATCGATCAACACAGGGTTCCCTATTGCGTAGCCCACCCGGATTCCGGCGAGGCCAAATCCTTTCGAGAGTGTGTGGAACACAAGGAGGTGGTCATACCGTTCGATCCATTCACCCCACTGGTCACCGGTGAACTCGGCGTACGCGGCATCGAGGACCACGATCCCCGAAGCGGCTTCGATGATGCGTTCGATCCTCTCATCCGAAAGACGATCCCCGGTTGGATTGTTGGGGACGCAGATCCAGGTGAGGTCGGCACCCTGACTCGATTCTGGCGGCACCTCCGACAACCCCTCGAAGGCGGCCCCCTGTTGCTCGGTTGCGATCTGATAGAGCGGATAGGTCGGTGTGTACCCCCGAGCGGTGCCGTCGGGAGACAGGAAGGCGCGGGCAGCAAGAATGATCAGCTCGTCCACCCCGGCACCGGGAACCACCTGCTCCGGGCTCACACCGGCGTATCGAGCCGCCGCCTCCCGCAGCGGACGATACGAGGCTGCCGGGTACTCGTTGAGGTCCGGAAGGACGGGCGGCACGAGCGGCGCCGTCCAATCGGTCGGATCGGGTGACGTGTTCTGGTCGAAGCGGACCACGCGATCGCGATCGATGCCGAACCGCTCGGCGATCTCGGCGGTGGTTGGCTGCCAGATGTAGCGCTTGG
>CBFDAN010000251.1:0-3451 GCA_965602815.1 uncultured bacterium | reverse complement strand
ATTCGCCAGCGCAGGGTTTCACATGTCGACAACTCCGACCTCGCGACCGTCGCCGGCCGACAGGCGCTCGCCGGTGCCGGGCTGGAGGCGACCGATATCGACTACATCCTGGTGGCGACATGCACGCCCGATCGATTTATCCCTGCGATGGCATGCCACGTGCAGGCGAAGCTTGGCGCGGTGAACGCGGCGGCGACCGACACCAACGCCGGATGTACCGGGTTCATCTACGGCCTCAACCTAGCGAACGGCCTCATCGCCACCGGCTCCGCCCAGCGGGTTCTGCTGATTGGATCCGAGCGCCTGACGTCATATCTGGATCTTGAAAGCCGTGACACGGCGGTGCTCTTCGCCGACGGCGCCGGTGCGGTCATTCTCGAGGCTACCGACGGAGAGGACGGCCTCCACTCCATCAACGTGGGTTCCGACGGGCGCCTCGCGGGTGCCCTGACGGTCGAAGGAGCCGGATCCTCGTGGATGGACATTCCGACGCCGGTCCGGGTCGTCATGGATGGGCGGGAGGTTTTCCGAAACGCTGTCGTCGGGATGGGTGCCGCCGCCCAACGTGCCGTCGAGGCGGCGGGTTGGGAGGTCGACGACGTAGATCTCCTGATTCCCCACCAAGCCAACCTTCGGATCATCGACGCCACCGCGAAACGCCTCGGACTTGAGGTAGATCAGGTGTACACCAACATCCAGTACTACGGGAACACCTCGGCGGCGTCGATCCCGATCGCGCTCTCCGAAGCGCTCGAGGCTGGACGTATCACATCGGGGGCGAAGATCGTGCTGGTTGCGTTCGGAGCCGGCCTCACGTGGGGTGCGGCCGCGATTCAGTGGGGAGACCGGGTCGAACCGAAAGCGCTGAGCGACGCTGCCTTGCCGCCGAGCGACCGAACGGGCCTTCAGATCATGACCGACCGCCAGCGCGCGCGGATCACATGAGCCGCGTTGCACTCGTCACCGGGGGCTCGCGGGGGATCGGCAGGGCCATTGCGATGCGCCTTGCGGGTGATGGTCATTCCGTCGCTGTGAACTACACCGCGAACGCGTCGGCGGCGGACGAAGTGGTCGACGCGATCACCGGGGCCGGCGGTACCGCGATCGCTTTCCAAGCGGATGTGGGTGGCACTGAAGCCGTCACCGCGATGTTCGGTGAGATCGAAGAGCGGCTCGGTCGAGTGGCCATCCTCGTCAACAACGCAGGCATCACGCGCGACGACCTGCTCATGAGAATGAGCCCGGATGCATGGGACGAGGTTATCCAGACCAACCTCCGGTCGGTATATCTCTGCACGCGGGCTGCGATGCGAGGCATGCTGCGGCTGAAGTGGGGGCGGATCATCTCTGTGAGTTCCGTGTCCGGGATCTCAGGAAACCCCGGTCAGGCCAACTACGCTGCGTCAAAGGCGGCGATCATCGGGTTCTCGAAGTCGGTCGCTCGCGAAATAGGATCCCGCGGTATCACGGTCAACGTGGTTGCGCCCGGCTTCGTCGAGACGGACATGACCGAACAGCTCGGGTCGGACGTCGCTGAGGAAGTGGTTCGGAGAGTCGCCCTGGGACGACTCGGAAAACCCGAGGAGATCGCTGCGGCGGTGGGCTATCTTGCCTCCGACGACGCGGCGTACGTAACGGGTCAGACGCTCGTCGTCGACGGCGGGCTGGCCCTGTAGGAAGGCCACAAGGAGGCTCAACCAATGGACCGGACAGAGATCGAAGCAAAGCTGACCGACTTGCTCGTTGACGAGCTCGGAATTGAGCGTGACGACATCACGACCGATGCCAAGTTCGAAGAGGATCTGGACGTCGATTCGCTTGGTGTCGTCGAACTGCTGATGGCGCTCGAAGACAACTTCGGCGTGAAGATCCCGGACGAGGAAGCCGAGCAAATCACGACGGTTGGGGAAGCCGTCGATCTCGTGGAGCTGAAGCTCAACGCCTGAGGGGGAATCATGAACGACCGCCGCGTCGTTGTCACGGGTCTCGGCACGATTAATCCCATTGGAGATGACGTCGAGTCCACGTGGCAGGGCCTGCTGAGCGGGACGTCCGGTGTCGGGCCGATCACTCAGATCGACGCATCGGACATTACGTCACGTATTGCAGGCGAAGTCACCGATTTCGATGTCGAGGCCTACATCCCGCGCCGTCAAGCGAGGCGCATGGACAGATACGCCCAGTACTTCTCGGTCGCCGGCCAGCAGGCGCTCGCCGACGCAGGAATCTCGTACGAAGAGGATGATCCGGACGCATTCCGCTCCGGTGTCGTAGTTGGAACCGGGATCGGCGGCGTCGACACGTTCGAAGAAGAAATGACAACGCTGCTCGAGGTTGGTCCGCATCGGCTGAGCCCGTTCGGCATCCCGAAGGTCATCGCCAACATGGCAGGCGGGCAGGCCTCGATCGACTTCCGTCTCTACGGACCGAATATCACTGTCGTCACAGCGTGTGCAGCATCCGCCAACGCCATCGGAGACGGAGCGGCGATCATCCAGCGCGGCGCCGCCGATGTGATGCTCGCCGGCGGGTCGGACGCCTCGATCACTCGTTTTGCGGTCGGCGGGTTCGCCCAAGCGAGGGCATTGAGCACACGCAACGATGACCCGCAAGGGGCGAGTCGTCCGTTCGACGCCGAGAGAGACGGCTTCGTGATGGCCGAAGGCGGCGCAGCCCTCGTCCTCGAGGAGCGGGAGCACGCTCTTGCTCGCGGTGCCCACATCTACGCAGAGTTCCTCGGATACGGCATGTCATCTGACGGCTATCACGTGACGCTGCCGAGGCCCGGTGGGGGTGGGGCGATCCGCGCCATCCAGGCGGCGCTCGACGATTCGTCCCTCTCTCCTGATCAGATCTCGTACATCAGCGCCCATGGAACATCAACCGCCGCCAATGAGGCACCCGAGACGATGGCAATCAAAGCGGTCTTCGGCGACCACGCCTACGAGATGCCGATCTCTTCGACCAAGTCGATGAGCGGGCACCTCCTCGGTGGAGCAGGTGCGTTCGAAGCGGTGGCCTGCGTGCTCGCGATTCGTGACGGTGTAGTGCCGCCGACCATCAACCTCAGGCACCCGGATCCTGAATGCGACCTCGACTACGTCCCGAACGAGGCACGACACGTCGACGTGCAATACGCGATGAGCAACTCGTTCGGATTCGGCGGGCACAACGTGGTGCTGATCTTCGGGAAACCGTAGCGAGACACGAGACGCCAGACACGAGACATCGCCGGACGGACCGCGTCTCATGTTTCGAGTCTCGGATCTCGCGTTTCATGTCTCGTGCCTGGCGTCTCGTCTCTCTTCAGCAGTCGGGGTCTTCGCTCTTCGGGGTGCATCCCGTGGTTGGGGGTGGGCGGTTGGCGGTTACGGCTGTTCGGTACTCGTCGAAGGATCTCGCGGTGAGGGCTGCGATCATGCCGACTCCGACGAGGGCGCCGATTCCGGTA
>CBFDAN010000250.1:0-3461 GCA_965602815.1 uncultured bacterium | reverse complement strand
GTGCGTGTGGTATTTGACAGGGTCCGGCGCGATTCGCGCTTGTGGCTGGGCATCGGCGAGTTGACGCGTCGTCGGTGGAGCCGTCGTGTTGGTGGTGCGCTGACATTGGGTTCCTCCTTCGGATCTGGCCCATGTGAGGTGCTGCGGGACGTGCCCTTGGCGCAGAGTTGTTCGAATCGACGATTCTGCGCTCCAGACCTCGATTCCGGGGCCGCACGTCATCCGTCGGGCACGCCGCACGTCCGTGGTGTTCAGGCCGGCACTGACCGCCGAACCGACCGAGATCGTCGCTTTCGGCCGGATCTCGACCGGGACCGATGACGACAATGCGTGCCATATTCACGAAACAGACACGACAGCCCTGTCAGCAGAGTGTCAGCAACCCTCTCACCAGAGTGTCAGGAACCCTGTCAACCCGGTCGCCGGCGACCTGCCGACACCCCTCCACCTCTTGCGCCGCAACGCTTCTCGCGATATCGCTGATCGACCGGAAGAAATCCTGTTCCGCGGTGCTCGGCCCGCCCTTCTGAGGCATCTCGACTCGACGACAGGGGCTCGCCAACTCAAATACGTGGGTGGTATGACTCGATTGAGAGGGTTACTGACACTCTGATGAGAGGGTCAAGCCGCAAGATCGCGTCATGGAACCACTCAAAAGGCTGCTCACAGTCCAGGACCTCGCCGACTATCTCGACGTACCGGTGGCCACCATCTACGCGTGGCGCTACCGCCGCCAAGGCCCACCGGGCTTCCGAGTCGGGCGGCATCTCCGCTTTCGATGGAGCGACGTCGAGCAGTGGATCAGCGACAGGCTCACTGCAGACGTGCTTTGATGGCCACAGGCGAGCGAGGAGGTGTCGTACCGTGGCACACATCCAACACCGATCGGAGCGACGGCGACCCTGGCAGGTCCGATACCGAGATCCGTCGGGACGAGAACGGGCCAGGAGCTTCCTTCGGAAGGTGGACGCCAGCCGATTCGCCGTCACGGTGGAGGCCGACAGGATCAGAGGCGAGTGGACCGACCCGCGGCTCGCAAAGACCTCAGTGGCGGAGTGGTCGGAACGTTGGCTTAGGACGAAGGCAAGTCTGAAGCCGAAGACCCTGGCCGGCTACGAATCCCACCTCCACGCTCACGTCCTGCCAGCCTTCGGGAGCCATGAACTACGTCACCTCGACCGCATGGCCGTCGAAGAGTGGGTGGCCGATCTCCAAGCATCGGGACTCGGCCCCTCCGCCGTGCGTCAGGCGCGCCAGGTCCTCAACAGCATGATGAAGCTGGCCGTCGAAGCCGGCTACTTGCTTGCGAACCCGGTCACCGGGGTGAAGGTCGCCCGCCAACCCGACCGCGAAATGCTCTTCCTGTCGGCAGGTGAAGTGGAGCGCCTAGCGGTGACGATACGGCCCCCGTACGGCACGCTCGTCTACCTCCTCGCCTACGGGGGTCTCCGGTGGGGTGAGGCGACCGCCACTCGTCGCAAACGTTGCGATCTCCTCCGATCGCGGATCGAGGTAGCCGAGTCCCTATCCGAAGTCCACGGCACCCTCCACTTCGGCCCCACCAAGACCTACCGACGGCGCATGGTGAACCTCCCCGGGTTCCTCCGTGATCTCATCGCAGAGCATCTCGCTCGAGACGTGGACAAGGGGCCGGACGCATTGGTGTTCACCTCGCCGGAAGGGCGGCCACTCCGCAACTCCAACTTCCGCCGCCAGGCCTGGTACCAGGCCGTTGCCGACGCC
The DNA here is from genome assembly GCA_965602815.1 of uncultured bacterium. Classification (GTDB taxonomy): domain Bacteria; phylum Actinomycetota; class Acidimicrobiia; order Spongiisociales; family UBA5794; genus JAHEEL01. The sequence continues at coordinate 1,718 of CBFDAN010000250.1, read as the reverse complement.
GGGTTACCCGACGGGCTCCGGGTTCACGACTTGAGACACACCTGCTCATCGCTGCTCATCGCCCAAGGCGCCCACCCCAAAGCCATCCAGAACCACCTTGGTCATTCCTCGATCACCGTGACAATGGACCGCTACGGACACCTCTTCCCGTCCGATATGGAGGCTCTCGCAGTGGCGCTCGACGAAGTACGGAGTCGGGCCGTCGCGGACCAAATGCGGACCGACGACGGACCAGAGGTCATCGCGCTCGGGGACAGATAGACAGAATCCCTTGCACTGCAAGGGATTCCGCTGGCACGCCCGGAGGAACTCGAATCCCCAACCTCCTGATCCGTAGTCAGGCGCTCTGTCCAATTGAGCTACGGGCGCGAGCGAGGGATAAGGTAGTCGTCGATACGCTGTACGGAAAGCTGCGCCACGAAAGGACCACCTTGGGAACCTCCGAAATCCGAGCACTCGCCGACGAGTACTTCGACTATCTGTCCGAGACCGGGCCGACAGAAGCACACCTGCGAGGTGACTATCGCTACGCGGACCGGTTCGAGGATATGAGCCGCGCCGCCGAGGACGCCGACGTAGCCGCCCTGCGTGGGTTCGTGGCCCGTGCTCAGTTGATTGATCCCAGCGACCTCTCGCACGACGACGCCCTCACTCGTGAAGTGCTGATCTTCGAAGCAGAGACGAAAGCTGCACTCGGAGAGATGCACATGGCCGAGTTTGCCGTGGACCCGATCTTCGGCATCCAGGTGGACGCCACGATTCTCCCGCCGATGTTGTCGGTCCCAACAGCAGAAGTGGCCGAAGCGATGGTGGACAAATACCGCGGCTACGGCCGAGCGATCAACCAATTGACCGATCGGTATCTCGAAGGCGTCGCATCGGGTCGGGTGCCGCCGGCGTTCGCGGTCAACGACGTCATCAAGCAACTCGACGAGTGGCTCGCCTTGCCGATCGATCAAGATCCGTTGCTCAACACGCAGGTGCCGGACGACTTCACCGAGGAACAGACCGCTGCGTACCGGGCAGCGCTGGCTGAGGTGGTAGGAGACGCTGTCCGTCCGGCCATCGAACGCCAGCGGGATGTGCTGCGCGACGAGGTGCGCCAAGCTGCCCGACCCGAGGGCAAAGAGGGCCTGCGGTGGCTCCCGGACGGTGACCTGGTGTACGACCGGTCGATCCATCGATACACCACCCTGCCGATGCAGGCCGGTGAGATCCACGAGATCGGCTTGCAGGAGATCGAACGTCTCGCCGATGAGTACCGGGCGATCGGGGCGGAGGCCCTAGGGACAAACGATCTCCAGGAGATCTTCTCCCGTCTTCGAGACGATCCGGATCTGCACCACACCACCGGTGAGGGCGTGCGTGCTGCCGCGGAAACGGCGTTCGACAAGGCACGTGCCGCGATGGGCGACTGGTTCGGCCGGCTCCCTGCGGCCGCCTGTGTCGTGGAAGAGACACCATCGGGAGCGCAGGCGTTCTACTTCCCGGCAGCCGAGGACGGATCCCGGCCGGGGATGTTCTTCATGAACACCGCCGACCCGACGTCATGGGGTACGTTCGAGGTCGAAGCAACGGCGTACCACGAAGGAATCCCTGGGCATCACCTGCAACTGGCGATTGCCCAGGAACTCGGCGACGCCGTCCCCGCGTTCCGACGCAATGCCTACATCGTCGCCTACGGCGAAGGGTGGGGGCTCTACACCGAGCGCCTCTCG
>CBFDAN010000249.1:0-3471 GCA_965602815.1 uncultured bacterium | reverse complement strand
CCCTCGCTGACGACCAGCGCCGCCACGATGGCCAGATCCATGCAGTTCTGCAACTGCCCGAAGACGGGATCGGCCAACGCCAGGTCGTCGTACCGCTCGGTGAGCGTATCGGCCCATTTCTGGGAAGCCGGATCGGCGGGACGCGTCTCCTGGCGAACACCGCTGGCGTCGAAGAAATCGGTTTCGGTCATCGCCTTGACCGAGGCACCGCGCAGCTCCCAGGCCAGCCCGTCGGCGTCACGCAACACCGTCTCGTAATCCGGCGCCAGCCACCAGCGCGGCAGCATGTTGCTCCCTCGTCCCGATCCCCGCATCATTCCCATGAAGCTGGGCAACCCGCGAATCGGGGCCGCCTGAGTACCCATGCCGATCCGCTTCATCTGGTAGTCGGCCGCGACCATCACCCGAGCGTAGTGGCTCGTCTCGGGAACGCCCGTCACGGAGATCTTCTGCGGCAACGCGTCCTCGCGAACCGGGAGGGTGACCGTCAGGACACCTTCGGTGTAGTCAGCGTCGACATTGCCAACATCGAGGCTGTCACCCAGCCGCACCTGCCGGCTGTGGATCCCGGTGGGGCGCTCCCTGAGAATCCAGTTCGCACCAACGGTATCCTCGATGCTGCGCTCAGCCTTGACCGTGAGAACCCGGTCCTCGACGGTTACGTCGATCTTCTCGGGATCGATGCCGGGGAGGTCGAATCGGAGGACATACTCGCCGTCCTTCTCGTACGCGTCAAGGGGCATGACGCCACCGCGCCAGCGGCTGCCTGCGCTCCCGAGCATGCGCTCCATCTCTTCGAACGGATCGATGAATCGTGCCATCGTTGTGCTCCTTTCCCGCCGCCATCATCATTGCCGACGGTGGAGTATGGGTGGTTACCACATATATAACGTGACAATAGATCGCTCATATTCCGCCACATATTGGATTCTTCGCGAGACGAGACGGTCGGACTCGCAGAAATGAGGGGAGGGGTCCCGATATCCACCGGGACCCCTCTTCCGTACGGCGGAGAGGGAGGGATTTGAACCCTCGAGGGAGCTTGTAACCCCCTACTCGCTTAGCAGGCGAGCGCCTTCGGCCGCTCGGCCACCTCTCCAGGTTGAGCCAAGGTTATCAGGACCAGCATCGTTGGAGGCCTCTCTCGGTCAGAGATCGGCGCGGTACCACTGCTCGACATTCCACGTGTAGCCCGCCTGGCTTGGCGTCTGCACGAAACCTGCAATCTCGTCTTCCCAGACCGCACCGAAAGTCGGATAGGAAAAGAGCGGCAGGATGACCATACGACTCGCCAGGATCTCTTCCGCTTCGGCAACGAGACTCTCCAACTCGGCGTCGTCGACAGTTGAGTTCATGAGATCCCGAACCTCGGCAAAGCGCTCCGTGTGGACGTTTCGCACGGATGAATCCTCGGTCCCCCACCGGTAGTAGTTCGAACCGGCCGGAGGAGCACCCTCGGGATCGAATGCATCGTGAATGGTGATCAGGCCGGAGAAGCCCGAGGACCCGACCCATGACCACATTCCGACATCCCACGAGCCGTTGTCGAAAGTCTCACCAAAGAAGAGTTGAGGATCCTGGAGTTGCGTCTTGTACTCGATACCGACGGCTTCGAACATCGGTCGAAGCGCCTCAGAGATCAAGACGCGCGTGTCTCCGCTGTTCGTCGTCGAGAACACTGCGACAATTGAATCGATCCCCTCGTCCGCATCAATCGTGGAAAGCAACTGGCGAGCCCTCGCCGGGTCGTACGAATACCTGTCCCAGGCGTGTTGAGACAGCGACGGAGAGAAGGCATCGACGTACGACGTCAACGGCTCCGTGTAGGGGCTCACTGCCGCGGCTATGGCATCGCGGTCGACGAGATGGGCGACGGCGCGCCGGTAGGCGTGGCTCGCGTTGACACTTGCAGGGTTCGTCACATCCAGTCCCGGACCGAACTGGAAATTGAGGTGTTCCCAGGTCCGACCCGGCACTGCTTCCACCCTGACACCACGCGATTCAAGGACGACGAGTTCGTCGATCACCGGGGTGGACGGCGGTGGCTGGATCACCTGTACCTCGCGCCGCCTGAACGCCCCGACGATGTCTTCGATCTCGGGGATGAAACGGAATTCAATCGAATCGAGGTACGGGAGTTGCTGGCCGGTCTCTGCGTCCATCTTCCAGTAGCTGTCGTTCCGTTCGACGACAATCCGGTCACCGCTCACCCATGAGGAGAATCGGAAGGGGCCGCCCGAAGGCCACATCTGATCGTTCCAGTCTTCGGGGAAGTTGGAGCCCTCAACCGCGTGCTTCGGCAGAACCACGCGGAACAGTTGCTGATAGAGGATCGTCGGCTGGCTCAACGTCAGCTCAAACGTCTTCGGGCCGACCTCGTAGGAAGTGATCCACTCGTACACCTCGTCGATCTGAAATCCGGCGTCAGCTTCGGGTTCCTTCAACACGTCAACCGTGAACGCAAAGTCGTCTCCTGAGATCGGGACACCGTCCTCCCACACGGCCTCATCGAGGATGGTGTACTTCACGGTCATCGTCCCGTCAGTATTCACCACGACGCCACCATTGCTTGTGGTGGGGAGTTCGGTCACGACCTCCGGGATCAGCTCGAGGGTTTCGCCGTCTATCTCGAAGACACCGGCGAAATACGTCTGACCGATGATGGAGACGATCAGATCATCCCCGCGTCGTGCAAACGGGTTCAGTGTCTCCGGTTCCTGTTCGTCGGCGACGGCCACGGTCCCTCCGTAGGGGTTGCCGGATTCGGCTTGGGTAGTGGTGGTCGTCGTCGGGGGAACGGTCGTCGTTGTGGTGGTCGTGGTGCCAAGCGTCGTCGTTGGAGCAGACACCTCGGGCACTGCCGTGCAAGCGGCAGCTATGAGGGCTGCGGCGCCCAAGGCTGCCGAGATCCGGACCGGCGCGGAACGACGTCTCACCGACCGGCGTTCGGGTTCGACCCGCGCTCGTCAGCCGGTTCTTCTTGGATATCCATGGCGTCCTGCATCGTCTCGCTGCTCATACCTTGATACATGAGGTAGACGGCCGGTCCGATGATCGGGAGGAAGACGATTCCGAGGAGCCAAAGAGCCACCTGCCACCCCTCGAGCGCGTCGCGATTCCTGAACAGTTCGGCGAGTGCGAATACCCACAGAAGAATCAGCGGGATCCACACGATAAGAATGACGAAGACCTGCCAGAACGTGCTCAGGGCAAAGATCATCCATGCCTCCTGAATGACTGCCGAGCAGCCTACCCGTCCCCGTCCATCGATCCGGGTACCGAGGACGGAGTCGCCAGACGTCGGGCTTCAGTCCGGGGAACGGCGGTCGGGATTCGCGGGGTTCAACCCCCCTGCGTCGTCGCTCGCGCTCCTCCGCGTCCCCCCGTCCTTAGGCCGGGGGGACCGGCGCAGGGCTCGACCGACGGCAGAATCACCATGCGCGGTGGGAGTGGGTTTCGAACCCCCGGGCC
>CBFDAN010000248.1:0-3491 GCA_965602815.1 uncultured bacterium | reverse complement strand
TGATCGGGATGATGGGCAGTGGAAAGTCGACGGTCGGTCGACTCGTGGCCGATCGCCTCGGGCGACCCTTCTATGACATCGACGATGTGGTCGAACAGACTGGGCGGGCATCGATCGCGGAAATCTTCGGCCTGGAGGGCGAGATCGGGTTTCGAAAGCGAGAGAAGCGGGCGGTTGCAGACGTCGCAACTCGACCCGCAGGAGTCGTCGCGACCGGAGGAGGGATCGTTCTCGATCCCGACAATGTCGCGACGATGCGCTCGTCCGGGAAGACTGTCCTTCTCGCGGTCGATCCCGCGGTACTCAGCCAAAGGACCGGCGACAGCGAGGATCGCCCGCTCTTGACTGACGGAAAGGATGAACGGCTGCATACGATCGCAATGGAGCGAGACGAACGCTATCGATCGTCTGCCGATGCCGTCGTTGACGCAACCGGATCAATCGACGCGGTGGTGACGGATGTGGAGGCGGCATGCAGAGAATCATGATCAACGAAGGAGACAACAGAGTCTCTGAAATCATCGTGGGTCGGGGAATCCTCGCCGAAGCCGCACAGCACCTTCCGGAGCGTGAGTCTCGACGAAGGATCGCGATCGTCGCCCAACCGACCATTGATCAGTTGGTCGATGGGCTGGCGCGTTCCCTTGCCACCACGGGGGCCGAAGTGGCGGTGGTGCCGCTGCCCGACGGGGAGCGGGCGAAGACCCTTGCGACGGTAGAGGCCGTTGCCTTGGAGCTGAACCGATTGGGGTTGAGTCGCGGAGATACGATCGTCGGCATCGGAGGTGGCGCCGCGACCGATGTCGCAGGGTTCATCGCAGCCACGTACCTGCGGGGGGTTGAGTGTGTTGTTGTCCCGACGACATTGTTGGGCGCGGTCGACGCGTCGATCGGCGGCAAGACGGGAGTCAACGCAGGGGGGAAGAACCTCCTCGGCGTCTTCCAGCATCCGTCGCTGGTGCTGGTTGATGTGGAGGCAATTCGTACGATCCCGGATGCTCTCCTTGTCCAGGGCACGGCAGAGGCGCTCAAGACAGGCTTCGTCGGCGATCCAGAGCTGGTGGACCTCTATCGGGAACATGGGATCGCCGCACCGCTGGACGAGGTCATCGAGCGAGCCATCGCAGTGAAGGCTCGGATCGTCACTCGGGATTTTCGAGAGGGGGGTGTCCGCGCCTTCCTGAACTACGGTCACACCGTAGGTCACGCCGTCGAAATTGCCGGAAACACCAGTCACGGCGAAGCCGTTGCGATCGGGATGGTTGCGGCGGGGTTGGTGGGGGAGCGGATGGTTGGATTCGCCGGCCGCAACGAGCAGGAGGAGTTGATATCGGGACTCGGACTCCCGACACGATCGCCTCGCGTCGATCCGGTCGAGATCGATCGCCTCATCGCACTCGACAAGAAACGGGATGCAGGGGGGATCCGATTCGTGGTCCTGGAGGAGATTGGGGTCCCACGGGTCGTACACCCGGACGACGCTACCGTACGGGCTTCGTTGCGCGCGATTGGTATCGACTGAATACGAGGAGCCCCGACCGATGATCTCGACGAATGACGTGAAACCCGGCATGTCCTTGAATCTCCCCGAGGGTCTGTTCCAGGTTGTCGAATACCAGCACGTGAAACCCGGCAAGGGCAAGGCATTCGTCCGGATGAAGCTCAAGAACCTGATCACCGGTGCCGTGCTCGATCGTACGTTCCGCGCTGGTGAGAATGTTCCGAAAGCGACCATTGACCGCCGGGACTTTCAGTATCTATTCCGCGACGACATGGGCTTCAACTTCATGGACGGCGAGACGTACGAGCAGATCAGCCTCTCGGAGGACGCCGTGTCCGATGCGGCATCGTATATTGCCGATGGGGCGACGGTCCGTCTCTCGATGTACGACGGGAAACCGATCGGGATCGAGCTTCCGGCCGCCGTTGAACTCGAGGTGTCGCACGCCGAGCCGGGGGTCAAGGGAGACCGAGTCTCGGGAGCAACGAAGCCGGTCACGCTCGCGACCGGGCTGGTGGTGCAGGCGCCACTCTTCATCGAAGTGGGAGATGTGCTGAAGGTCGACACCCGGACCGGGGACTACATAACTCGGATGTCGTGACCAAACAGGACGCGCGGGAGCGAGCCCTCGGGCTGCTGTATGCAGTTGATGTCGGTGCGGACGGAGATCCTCCGAAGCCGACGGGTCGCGCCGGTCGGCTCGCCGTCGGGGTTCTCGACCATCTCGATGAGATCGATGCCATCATCGACAGTCATTCCACGGGGTGGCGCCTGAGCCGTATGCCGGCGATCGACCGGGCAATTCTCCGGATGGGCGTCTATGAGCTCCGCTATACGGACACGCCGGTCGGTGTGGTCGTTTCAGAAGCCGTCGAACTTGCGAAGCACTACTCGACGGCGAAGTCCGGAAGTTTCGTCAACGCCGTGCTGGCAAACGTCGCCGCCGATCCCTCGAACTAGCCTGGAACTTCGCAGCGGCCATTCCGCTGCCTCGCTACCCGAGGTCGACCGGAATCAACCGCGGCCCGGACGCTCCTAGCTCTTCAGATCCGCGTCGAGGTTCTCGAGGTCGTAGAGCAGGGTCGATTGATCGTCGATCATTCTCTGGTTTGCCTTGTCGATTCGGCTCCTGGCCAGGTCGAGTCCGGCCAGGTTGCCCGAACTGCCTTCGTCCATTGCCTTCTTGACCGAGGCTTCCACGGTCAGGTAGTTGGTTTGGGCAGCAGCTCGCTCCACCAGCGCGTCATAGAGCACACCAAGAGCCTGGCTCACCGCGCGAGCATGCCGGTGCTCGCGTCGAGAGCTTTTCGAGTGAGCAAGGGCATCGAGCTGTGCTTGTGCTGCTGAGACCTGCCCCGGGAGCTTGTCCCAGCCGTCTTCGACAGCCACGCCACTGAACGCAGCGTTTCCATGCTCGATGGCGAGGTCGTTCGTCATCGAGTTGTAGAGATCGAAAACGGCCCGCACCGCGTCTTTGCCAGATGTCGTCATTCGGCACATCCCCTCTCGTTTTGGCCTTCCGAGCCTCCGGCCCGCGGTGCAGACTACCCGGTGTCGGTCGTGAGGTGCCAGCCGACACCTCCGTTGGGCAGCCCGTAGACACGAGAGTTGAGACCCGAGACCGTCTCGTGTCTCAGGTCTCAAGTCTCTCTTCTCCGACCCCGCGACGAGCTACTTGCCACTTGATACTTCTTTCGGCTACCGTCACGCCGACCAACCAACACCGCCCTTTAACCCGGTCCTGTGAGGCCGAAAAGGAAGGAGACAGCATGTACGACCCCCGGAGCGGCGGCGGATCCATCGGAACCGTCGGCCGCTTTTCTGATGTTCGGAGGTTGATCCCATGGCGCACGTGATGGACGCAGGCGACGTCGATCGAGCCATTCGGCGGATTGCACACGAGGTTCTGGAACGCAACCGAGGATCGGACGATGTTGTCCTGCTCGGGATCCAGACGAGGGGAGTACCGCTGGCAGAACGACTGGCGGCT
>CBFDAN010000247.1:0-3501 GCA_965602815.1 uncultured bacterium | reverse complement strand
ACCACGGATCCATCTCGCGAGCCACCACACGATCCAGGGTGGCGTCGCCGGCATGGTCGATGGCCGCCCTCCGGCGCAGACCGGCTCTAACTGCCGCTTCGATCTCGCGCATCGCCCGATCCCGCCGCGATTGGTGGAGTGCGCCGGTCTCACTGAGGTGGCGCCGGTGGGCTGCAATCGCGGTCAGAAGCTCTCCAAGCCCGGTCCCGTCGGTGGCAATGGTGGTTACCACGGGCGGGCGCCATCCGCGCGCAGGGCCCACGTCGAGCATTCGATTCAGATCGGCCACAGCCTCGTGGGCGCCCGGTCGGTCGGCCTTGTTCACGACAAACACATCGCCGATTTCGAGAAGGCCGGCCTTTGCGGCCTGGATTGAATCCCCCCATCCGGGGTTGACAACGACAACAACCGTATCTGCCGACGCGGCGACATCGACCTCGGCCTGGCCGACGCCGACGGTCTCGATGATCACTTCGGGAAATCCGATGCCGTCGAGCAACGCGACAACCCTCGGCGTTGCATCCGCGAGACCGCCGAGGTGTCCGCGATTCGCCATCGACCGTATGTAGACACGGGCGTCATCGGTGTGGCGCTGCATCCGTATCCGATCTCCGAGCACGGCGCCGCCGGTGAACGGACTCGATGGGTCGACTGCGACGACCGCCACGTTCCCGTGATCGGTCGCGTGACCCACGAGTCCGTCGACGAGACTGGATTTGCCTGCTCCCGGTGCGCCCGTGATTCCGGTCACCCACGCATTACCACCGGCCGGGTACACCGCGGCGAGGGCCTGCCGCCCCTCGGCGGTGTCGTCCTCGACCCGGCTGACGAGGCGGGCAAGGGAGCGGCGGTCGCCGGCTCTGGCGCGTTCGATGAGCATCACGACGTCAGGTTACGGTCACGACGACATCCCGGCGGCGCAAAGCGCGTCAGATAGCCTCGACGGTTGTAACGCCCGGCACGCGGTCGCGAAGAATGCGTTCGATACCGGCGGTGAGGGTCATAGTTGAGAGCGGGCAGCCTCCGCAGGCCCCAACGAGTTGAAGACTCACTTTGCCGTCCTCCGCACCGAGCAGAACGAGGTCTCCGCCATCGGCCTGCAGAGCAGGCCGGATGTACTCGAGCGTCGTCTCGAGCAGGGAGAGATCAATCTCACCTGCACCGTCAAACCCGGCTTCGGGTTTGTCCGTCGGAGAGGCGATCTCGATCACGTTTTCTTGCGGTGCGGGCATGGGCACAAGCTAACCGCGCATGACTCGCTAGTGCGGACGTCAATGACTCAGCAAGGACATCGATTTGACTCAGACCCGCTCGATCTGCGCCCCGAGCGATTGCAGATTCCCGACGAAACCGTCGTAGCCGCGATCGACGTGGTGAGCACCGACCACCGTGGTTGTGCCATCCGCTCGAAGTCCGGCGATCGTGAGCGCAGCGGCGGCCCGGATGTCACACCCATCAACTTCGCAGCCGCTGAGTTCCTGCACGCCGCGGATCACGATGTGCTGCCCGTCCGTGTGAATGTCGGCGCCCATCCGGTTCAGCTCACCGATGTATCGGAAACGAGCCGCGTAGACGTTCTCGGTCGCAATCGACGTCCCATCCGCGATGGAGAGGAACGCAACCATCTGCGGGTGCATGTCGGTGTGGTACCCAGGGAACGGGAGGGTCGCGAAGTCGATCGGCTCTGGGCGGTCCGGGCCGTCGACAGTGATCCAATCATCGCCCGAGGTCACATCTGCTCCGGCATCGCCCAGCTTGCTCATCTCCATTCGAAGGTGTTGAGGAACACAGTCGCGGATCGTGACCCGGCCGCCCGTCATCGCTCCGGCGAAGATGTAGGTTCCGGCCTCGAGACGGTCCGGAACGACGCGGTGATCGGCGGGGTGCAATTCGGACACGCCGTTGATCACGATGGTCGATGTCCCCGCGCCTTCGATACTGGCTCCCATCGCGCTCAGGTAGGTCGCCAGATCCGTGAGTTCAGGTTCGCGGGCAGCGTTGCCGATTGTGGTCGTCCCCTCGGCGAGCACCGCCGCGAGGAGGATGTTCTCGGTTGCTCCGACCGACGGAAACTCGAGGAAGATGTCGGCACCATGTAGTCCGTCGGGTGCGGTGGCTCGCAACACCCCGTGTTGGAGATCGAATACTGCACCAAGATCCTCGAGGCCGCCGAGATGGAGGTCAATCGGCCTCGAACCGAAGTCATCACCTCCCGGCAGCGCCACCCTGGCCTCGCCCGTCCGGGCAAGGAGGGTGCCGAGAATGAGTATCGACGCGCGCATCTGCCGGACGAGGTCGAGCGGTGCCTCCGGATTCGGATCCTCAGGGACGATGATCTCAACCGTCGTCCCGCTCCGTTCACAGGTCGCGCCGACATGTTGCAGCACGCTCCCCATGATTTCGACGTCGAGAATGCGCGGAACGTTCGTGAGCCGGTGAACGCCGGGGGCCAGCAACGTCCCGACCATGTGCTTGAGCGCTGCGTTCTTCGCTCCAAGAACTGCAACTTCACCTTCAAGGCGGACACCACCAACGATCCGAAGCGATTCGATGCGGTCGATCACAATGACGAGGTTAGGCAGGCCGACCCTGCGGCGCGGTGAGTTTGGAGGGGGATCACAAATGAGATTGGGGGGCCTTCCCGGACTAGATTGTCAACGGAATTGATGGAAATGGAGACGGGGAGACACGGCCGCGTGGCCTGTACAACGTCCGTGCACAATTGTGAGGTGGATCCACCATGAGCCGTAGGTATCTCATCACGGGCGGGGCAGGTTTCATCGGGTCGAACTTCATCCGCCACGTCTTCGAATCCGAACCGGACGCCGTCGTCACCAACCTCGACGCAATGACATACGCCGGTGTCCGTGCCACCGTCGCCGAACTCGACGCGGACCATCGCCACACCTTTGTGGAAGGCGACATTCGTGACCCCCTACTCACTTCGCAGCGGAGAGCCACGTCGATCGCTCGATCGCCGGCCCGTCGGCCTTCACCGAAACCAACGTCGTCGGCACAGGCATCTTGATCGATGCGGCGCGTCGGCATGACGTCGAGCGGTTCATCCATGTCTCGACGGACGAGGTCTATGGATCGGTCGCCATTGGATCTGTCGATGAGACCGCCCCCCTCAATCCGTCCTCCCCCTATTCGGCGTCCAAAGCCGGTTCCGATCTGCTCGTCCGTTCGTATGGCATCACGTTCGGATATGAGGCGATCATCACCCGCTGCACCAACAACTACGGCCCCTATCAGTTCCCCGAGAAGGTCATCCCGCTCTTCGTAACCAACCTCATCGATGGTCGCCGAGTTCCTGTCTACGGAACGGGTCTCAACGAACGTGACTGGCTCCATGTTGAGGATCACTGCCGTGCAATTCATCTGCTCGTCGACGCCGGCGCTCCCGGGGAGATCTACAACATCGGAGCCGATGCTCAGGTTGCGAATCTGGATCTGACACACCGGATCGTCAGCTTGATGGGTGACGACACGAGCATGATC
>CBFDAN010000246.1:0-3503 GCA_965602815.1 uncultured bacterium | reverse complement strand
AGACCCAATGCCCCCACATCACGTCTACCGCGCCGAGCATGAGAAACAAGCCAACAAGACCGAACAGGAAGAGTCGGACGGGAGAGCGGTCAACACGAAGCAGCCTCATTGCCCCATTCCCAGATCGCTTGGGGTGACGATTGCCACATAGGGGATACCGGCGGCACCGACTTTGGCCGCAGCGATCCCGCCGCTGCGGTCAACGAGAGCGATCACCTGGGCTATTCTGATGCCGGCGTCGGTGAGTGCATCGATCGCCTCAAACATGGCAGACCCCGTGGTTGTTGTGTCTTCGAGAACAGCGACAACATCGCCGGGACCAACCGGTCCGACGATGCGCCCACCGGTGCCGTGATCCTTGGCTGCTTTCCTCACCGAGAAGGCTCTCAGCGGCCGTCCGGCGACGGCGGCGGCGACGGCGGCGGCGACGGCAATCGGATCGGCCCCCATCGTCAACCCCCCGACCGCTGTGATCTCGGAACCGAGCACTTCGGTCACCGCCTCGCCAACGATGATCGCTCCCGCGCCGTCAAACGTTGTCTGGCGCGCATCTACATACCAATCGGAGGTCGCACCAGAGCGCAGCGTGAATGGACCGTCGCTGCGCACGGCATACCGGCGGAGATGCTCAACGAGTCGCTGCTTGGGGGCAGATTCGTAGTTCAAAGAATATCCAGAAAAGTGCTCAAGGAATGTACGGGTAACACCGATACGTTACTCAGACAGGATGCCTTCCAACCTCCCGTCTAAGCCCGAACCGAGGCCGCCGCAAGGCGGCCCTCGGTTCGTCTGGAGTGATTTTTCCAGGCAGGGCAACACTTCTGAGCCAAACGCTCATCCGAATAGGCCCGCCCCCATCGCTGAACGAGCCAACTGATCGGCCGTGATTTCCGACGCACTTCGGTACGAATTTCACTTCGCCGACGTGTCCCTCTTCCGCATGCGCCATGCGCGGCAAGGTCGCGGTGCCCCAATCCCCTTCCTTCGCTTCACGCGAACCGCGGGCAATCCGCGGCGGAGCATTACCCCCTTTCCGTTGGTGCGAAGGTTCAGGCGGTGACCTTTCACCGAGTCGGTGTTCGTCGAGAAGGGCCGTCGCGATGTTCTGGAACACCAACCTGACGCAACTGGTGAAGCGTGGTCGGACTGGCTTGGCCGTACGGCCGGAACGCTTCCCTATCGTCCTCTCCATGGAGTTCATATTCATCCGCCACGGTGAACCGGACTGGAGCGTCGATGATGTGGTCCGGATCGACGCGCCGCTCACCGATCGCGGCCGCGCCCAGGCCGATCTCACGGCGCAGCGGATCGCCGACGAGTTCGATCCGTCGTCAGAGATCATCGTCTCGACGGCGCTTCGTGCACAGGAGACGGCCCGGCCGATCGCTGAGCTCACGGAACTCCCGTTGACCTCGGTCGCCGGCCTCATCGAGTTGGAGATCCCGAGCTGGTCGGGCAAGTCCGAAGCGATGATCCGGGGAGCCTTCGACAAATCGTTCAATCGCCCTCCGCCAGAATGGTGGGCAGGACTCGAGGGCGGAGAGTCCTTCAGCGACTTTCACGAGCGCGTGACGGACACCATCCTGGACATCCTTTCCGACCGCGGCGTGCGTCCACACCCAGAGAGCGACCACCTGTGGTTGGTCGACGAACCCGACCAGCGGGTTGCCGTCGTTTCCCATGGGGGCACGAGCGCCGTTGCCATAGCGTTCCTGCTCGGCGCGGCGCCCACGCCGTGGGAGTGGAAACGTTTCCGGCCCGCACACGCCTCCGTCTCAAGGGTCGTGACGTTCCCGTTTGCGGGTTCTCATGTCTGGTCGCTCCAGACGTTCAACGATCAGGAGCATCTGCCCGCGAACGTCAGGACGAAGGCGCGCTACTTACCGTAGCGGCGGGTTCTCCTCGTGAAGTCGCGCAGGGCTCGGAGGAAGTCGATGTGGCGGAACGCGGGCCAGTAGACGTCCACAAACGCGTACTCGGCATAGGCAGCCTGCCAGAGCAGGAAACCCGACAGGCGCGCCTCGCCCGACGTTCGGATCACGAGATCAGGGTCCGGGAGGTCGGACGTGTAGAGGTTTGCGGCGATGCCGTCGGCGTCGATCCGATCAGCGAGGTCACCGGTGCCTTCGTCCGCCAGTTGCGCAACGAGGTCCTTCACTGCGTCCACGATCTCCTGCCGACCGCCGTAGGCGAGGGCAATGGTCACCCTCCGATCACCGTGTGGCATCCGTTCTTCGAGACGCTTCGCCGACTTCTGAAGACTTGGGGGAAGCAGGTCGAGGCTCCCGATGAACCGAACGCTGACGTTGGCGCCGCTCAACGCTTTCGGGATTTCGTCAAACAACTCCTCGAGAACTTCGTAGTACGGGAGCAGTTCCTCGTCGGGTCGAGCGAGGTTCTCCTTGGAGAGCAGCCAGCACGTAACGGCCGGGATTTCGAGATCATCCGACCAGTGCAGGAACTCGACGAACTTCGTCATGCCCACCCGGTACGAGGCTTGATAGTCCGGAAGGCCTTCGCTGCGTGCGTATCGGCGATGACCGTCGTGGATGACCCCTATGTGGCGCGGGAGCCGGTCCCGGTCGAGGGTGGCGAGCAGCCGGTTCTCGTAGAACCGGTACAGCGGACGGGTCGCGGTGTCACGAAATCCCATGTATTGCGCATGGTAGGGCAGGAATATCGGTGCACGATGGGAACGAGGTCGTGCCAACATGGAGTTCAGCGATCGAGAGGAGGCCCGGACCGTGGCCATGTCGGCAGAACACAAAGCGGCGATTGCACAAGGCCGCCGCGAGTCCAAGGCGATCAAGGCCTACCTCGAGGCCATCTCCGTTCCGAAGCGACGCGGTCGTCCGGTCACGCCCGAGAGTCTCGAAGCGAAGATCGCCGACCTGGACCTGCGCATTCGTGAGGAGGGCAATCTTCTCGCTCGTGTCGAACTGTTCCAGGCCCGGATCGACGCTCAGCAGGCGCTCGATCAGGTGACGGCGACCGTGGATATCGACGCTCTCGAGGTCGGGTTCATCGAGTATGCCGGCTCCTACTCGGAGCGGAAGGGCATCACCTGGCCGGCATGGCGCGAGGCCGGGGCTTCCTCCGGTGTGCTCCGCGCAGCAGGCATCAAGCGCACCCGCAAGAGCTGAATCTGCCCTGCTGGGGATTCCGCAGCAACCGACCGGTCCCCCCGTGAAGATGGTTGCCCGCGCGCGATCAAGGAACTTGTCTTTCCGGGATCGGTCGGTACTCTCCCATCCATGAACCCCCCAGTCCCCCGATGGACCCTGGGGAAGATGCAAAACCCGGTCCGCGGGTTCCTCCACGGCGGTGCTGCCTCGGCAGGCCTCATCGGAACCGTCTTCCTCCTCTTCCACGCTCCGAACTGGCCGGTGCGGATCGCCGTTCTGGTATTCGGGCTCTCCATGATGGCGCTCTACACGACAAGCTCGCTCTACCACTCGATCCCCTGGCGGGAGCGTTGGAAGCAACGTATGCAGCGCCTCGAC
>CBFDAN010000245.1:0-3504 GCA_965602815.1 uncultured bacterium | reverse complement strand
ATTGATATGACGAATCGACAGGAGAGTCAGTCGACGCCCGTGACGAGAGAGGTGCTCTCCGAGGGGGTCAAGGACCGGATTCTCACGTGGATTCTCGAAGGTGAGTTGGAGCCCGGGTCTCGCATCGTCGAGACCCGGGTCGCTCGAGAGTTGGGCGTGAGCCAGGCTCCCGTGCGAGAAGCGCTCCGTGATCTTGCAATCCTCGGATTTGTCGAGATGAAGCCCCACAAGGGCGCGCGCGTACGCAATCCCACGCGAGAGGAATTGACGCAGGCCATCGAAGTGCGCGCTGAACTCGAGGCGCTCGGCGGCCGGCTGGCCGCAGTACGGCGAACCGAGCGGTGTCTCTCGGACCTCGAGGAGTTGGCCGCCGCCATGGAGGAAGCCGCCGATCGCGGCGACGCCCACGATCAGGCGCTGAACAACACGCGCTTTCATGCCAGGATCATCGCGGCGGCCCACAACCCAACACTGTCGCGGCAGTGGTCGATGCTCGAGCCGTTCTCCCGGACGTACGTAACGGCCTCGGTGCCCGGCATGGATCTGCACTGGCTGTCGCGGCGGCACGAGCCAATTCTCGCCGCGATCCGCGACCAGGATCCCGAGCGCGCAGCGGATATGAGCCGCAAACACGCCGCTGAGGCAGCTGTTCTGCTCGAAGGACTGGATCGGATGCGCGAGGGGACTCCGGAGGGCTAGCGAAGACACTGAGAGATCGCGAGGAGGTGCCGCAGCGACGTCCGGTACGAAGCTTCGCGAGTGACATTGCGTCGGCACCGAGGTGTGACGAGGGCTCAGCGGGACGTCGAGACCCGTCTACTCGCCAGCGATCCGGCAAGGTTGCGAGGGGCGGCGATTGGTCGGCCACGCAGATGAAACGAAGAACAACCACCGACAGAGGAGAAATCGCTATGGCAATGCTCACCGAGGAGATGACGGCAGGCACCGCGAGGATCAGGATCGACGTCATCGGCGCGGAGGTTCCTGAGCATGTGCTGCAGAACATGGACTTCATGAACTACCGGCTGGCGGACGTGCAACTGGAGACCGAATCCACGCTCAGCGAACCGGACCTCGTCTGGGATCGCGACGCTGCCGAGAAGTCCGTGACGTGGGACGGCAAGACCATGCGCTTCAACGGCGACTGGGCGGAAGGACCGATCCAGAAGGCGATCGTCACCGTTCTTGCTCTCCGGATGGAAGCCGAGGGTCTGCACCCGTTCCATTCGTCGGCCGTCCGATACAAGGGCAAGACCGTGCTCTTCCTCGGCGGTGAGTCCAATCACGGCAAGAGCATGTGCCAGATCGAGGCATGCCGACGTGGCGGCCAGCTCGTGTCGACCGAGACCACGGTGATCGACGACAGCGGGACCGTGATCATGGGCTCCAAGACGGTGTTCATCAAGAGCCGCGCCAAGGGGACCGAACGCGCCGACAAGGCCGCACCAGAACGCGGCGCCCAGATCTTCTTCGGCGATGAGATGCCGACATGGGAGGACTACGACGAGCCGAGCAACGTCGATGTCGTCATCGTGCCTGCGATCGACGGCAACTTCGACCCGACGACGGCTCAGCTCGGTCAGTTCGAGGCGCAGTTCCAGAACTTCCACTCGCTCCAGAACTACTTCCTCACGAACGAGTTGCTGGCTCCCGGCCACACCATGCCGCTGACCGACACCGAGGTGTTGCGCAAGGCGCGCGCCGACTTCACGGAGAGCTTCTGCGGACCCCGCCCGTTCTTCATGATTCGGGCGGCCAACCCACAAGCGCTCATGGACGAGGTCGACAAGGTCATTTGACGAACAAGAAAGCGTGACGACATGAAGGTGTTCTCGTACGAACGTCCTGAATCGCTCGAGGAAGCGCTCCAGGTGCTCACCGCGAGCGGTTCGGATGTCGAGATTCTGGCCGGCGGCACCGATCTGGTGATTGCCATGCGGGATCGATACAGCCAGCCCAAGGTTGTCGTCGACATCAAACGCATCGCGGAGCTCTCCCCGTCTCTCGCCTGGGACGGAGATACGGTGACGCTCAGCGCCACTGCCACGATGAGCGAGGTGGTAGGCGACGAGGGCATCAACACCCATTTTCCGGCTCTGGTCGAAGCGGCGGTTGTCGTCGGTTCAGTGCAGATCAGGAACCGCGCCACGGTGCTCGGCAACATCTGCAACGGCTCGCCGGCGGCCGACACGGCTCCACCTCTGCTGGCCTACGACGCCATCATCGTGGTAGCCGGGCCCGAGGGTGCCCGGCGGATTCCCATCGACGACTTCATCGTCGGACCCGGTACGACAGACCTCCGCGAAGGAGAGATCGCGATCGCGCTCGAACTCTCGGTGCCGTCTCGGTTGGTGGGAAGTGCCTACGAGCGGATGACTCGCCGCAAGGGCACCGATCTGGCCTCCGTCACATTGTGTGCAACCGTCGACGATGCCGGCGTCACCCAAGTCGCCTATGGAAGCGTCGGACCGCGCGCCTGGCTCAAGACCGACGAAACCGGTGTGCTCGCCGATCCGTCCGCGTCCGCGGAGGCCAAGGCAGAGATCTTCGAGGAGATCTTCGCCGACGCGAGCCCGTCCGTGCGTTCGCTGCGTGCCAGCCCGGACTACCGTCGGGCGATGCTGCGAGTCCTCGGTGGTCGTGCTGTCGCCAGGGCGATCGAGCGGCTCCAGGAACTGCAAGGAGTGTCATGAGCGAATCGGTTCACATTGAAGCAACCATCAACGGGCGCGACCGTGCGTTCGAGGTAGCAGCAAATCACACCCTGCTCGATGTACTCCGAGATCAGCTCGGACTGACCGGAACGAAGGAGTGCTGCGTTGTCGGCGAGTGCGGTGCCTGCACGGTCGTTGTTGACGGTATCCCCATGAACTCGTGCCTCATGCTGGCCGTCGAGATCGATGGCCGGGACGTCACCAGCGTTGAGGGTCTGGCGAGGGATGGACACCTGAACGCACTTCAGCAGGCATTCCTCGACGTCAGCGCCCCTCAGTGCGGTTTCTGCATACCAGGGCAGTTGATGTCGGCTCATGCGCTTCTCCGACGCAATGAGGATCCCACGATCGACGACGTGCATGAGGCGCTGGGAGGGAACCTCTGCCGTTGCGCCGGATACCCCCAGATAACCGAGGCGGTTTTGATGGCGGCGAAAGCAGGGAAGCAATGACCTCCAGCGGAATGGTGGGAGCATCACCAAACCGAGTCGGTGGCCGGGATCGTGTCACCGGTGCCCAGGAGTACGTCGCCGACATTCACTTTGTGGGGGAACTGCACGCCAAGCTCGTCAAGATCAACGAGTCCCGGGCTCGGATCATCTCGATCGACACCACCAAGGCGGAGCAGGTCCCCGGTGTGCGCCTGATCATCACCCCGGAGAATCTCCCCACGCCGATGCCGCGATTCGGGCCCCAGTATCAGGATCGTCCGGTCCTCGCTGCCGGCATGGTCAACTACCACGGTGAGCCGGTGGCCGCTGTGGCCGCCGATTCGAAGGAAGCCGCCGAG
>CBFDAN010000244.1:0-3510 GCA_965602815.1 uncultured bacterium | reverse complement strand
ACGAACCACTCATCCGAGACCATCTCACCAACCGAGGTTGCTCCCCGAGTTGGGTTGTTGCCAGTGCATCGGCGTCATCTCTGAGAACCGAGAACTCATCAACACCGACTCCATACTCGTCAACGAACTCCGTATCGAACGCGGCCTCGACTTCCTCAGCCGACATCCCCTCGGTGGAGACATTCTCATCAGGAAGTCGGAGAACCAATGCGGAGATCAGGGTCGCGCTCCCTCCGATCGTCCCGCCGCTGCTAGCGACGTCTGTGCACTCTGCAAGTGCATCATCCGACAATGGAACCACCGAGCTACACGAACCAGCCAAGATCACCACTCCGACCATCAGCGGGATTCGCGCCCGTATAGACCTCATGACCCGATCCTACGTTCGTGCTCGTCGACGAACAGAGGCAAGAGTCAACAGATCACAACACGACCGCCCATATCGGCACCTATGGGCGGCAAGGACGGACGCCGGAGATCGCCCATATGGCCGGATATGGCTCGGGATCAAACGGGCTGGAGTGTTGGGGGTGTCCCGACAAGCGCTTCGGCCTGAGAGCGTCGCGATACAAGTCGCTCATTCCCCGATGATGACGCTTCCCGCTCAAAGCGTTGCGACGCGGACCGTCCAATCCCCGCCAGGGGCACGGAGCCACCTGACCTGATCGCACTGGCAACGCACCCGGGCACAACACCGTCACACACTTCAGTGGCGCCTGTACCCAGCTCAACGCCGCCGCCTTGCTGGACGGATTCCACGCTCTCATTTCCAGGGCACCCGACCGGCACAAATTCAATCGCCGCTACTTCGTCGGGCACGATGGGCGCCCTGGTTCCGCGGGTTGGACAAACCGCATCGAAGAGCACTTGGCCATCGCTCTAATCAACGACCAATCGGCGTGGCCGATGCCGAATGGATTGCCAGGTCCCCCTCAAGGCTCAGCGACTGAACGCCAGTGTCGGCAAGATTGACATCTTCGTCTCAACGATGCCTGCGTGCCGGTCGTCATCGAGTTGAAGAGTGCTCGGTCAGAACAAGGCCGACTCTCCGTTGCGTGCATTGCTCGAGGCATTAGTTCACGGAATCGTAAGGCAGATTCGTGCTCCGTCGGCCTCGGGCGCCGGTACGTTCTGTATATGTCAATCCGATTCCTCATCGTGCTGGCGCTGCTGGTCGCCTCATGTTCGGCCGAGACCAACGCCCCCCCATCAACGACGACCACTGCGGTTGGTGTCGCTGAGACCCTCGTCGACAGCGACGAGCGAGTGATCCCGCCCGCACCGGATGTGCCGACGGGCCCCCTGCCCGACGGGGTCGTGGAACTCATCGAACCGGTCTGGCAGACGATCGCCACAGGCACTGATCCCGCGGATGTGGCTGCGCTCGGGGCCGTGGGCGATCCCCGCATCGCCTGGCTGCTCAGCGATCTGTTGCGGTTTGTTCAAGGCGGACCGGTCGGAGATGCTGCGACTGAGGCGTTCACAGAGCTCACCGGAGCGGAGATCTTGATAGAAGGTCGTGTCTCGCAGTGGCGTGCGGTCACCGATCTGCTGATCGCCTGGGACATAGCCGCACCTCCCGGATACGCCGCCTACAAGGAGAGACTGTTCACCCTGGTCGAGCCGGGTTGGCAACCATTCTTTGATGATGCTGCCGGCGATGTGGATTGGAGATGGGTCAGCTGGGGCGGAGTGTTGATCGACGATCGACCGCTCGGCGACCTCGACGCATGTACTCGTGGTTGCATCCCCGCGCTGGACAATCCACCCGTCACCGACGCCGTTGCGGGCTCGTGGTATCCGGACGAGGCCATCATCTTTGGGGTGACGGTGAACGGCGAGTCGCGCGCCTACCCCAAGAACATCATGGAAGTCCATGAGATGGTCAATGACACGCTGGGAGAGCGACGCATCGGCATGCCCTACTGCACGCTCTGTGGTTCCGCGCAGGCGTTCTTCACGGATGAGCCGCCATCGGGCATCAACACGCTTGTCCTGCGAACGTCTGGCCTTCTCTCCCGATCCAACAAGGTCATGTATGAACTGGAGACACGGTCAATGTTCGATACGTTTCTCGGAGTAGCGCTCACCGGCCCGCTCCGCGAAGCCGGCTACACGCTCGAGCCTGTCACCGTCGTGACGTCGACGTGGGGGGATTGGAAGCAGGCTCATCCCGAAACGACAATCGTCGCTCAAGATGGTGGCCGCGGTATCTCCTACCCCGCCGATCCGCTCCGGGGCCGTGATGACAACGGTCCCATCTTCCCAGTGGGTGATGTCGACCCCCGGTTGTCCGTGCAGACATCGGTCGTTGGCGTTGTCGCCCCGGATGGGGTGGTCATCGCCTTCCCAGCCGAAGCAGCTCGCACCGCGCTCGATGCTGGGGCCGTAGTCTCGAGCAGCGGGGTCAGCCTTTCCTCAGATGGCGGAGGTTTCCGTGCCTACGACGCACAAGGCAACGAGTTGTCTACTCATCAATCCTTTTGGTTCGCCTGGAGTCAGTTCCAGCCGGACACAACCGTGTGGGCTCCATGAGACTGCTAGTTGAGGATTCGGCCCGAACGTCATCCCCTCGATGTTGTCGATCGGTGTCCCGAGATCATCGAACGCGAACACGAGTCTCTTCGAGACCGGTGTCGAGACAATCGGGGAGCCTCCGTCATACAGCGCATCGATCTCAAGAACGTCGGTGGCGCCTTGAGTGGAGACCTCGGTGAACGTGGACGAAATCGGATTCACCAAGGCCGTCTACGACAACTTGAAGAACAAAGAAGGCTTCCATGCGGCGTTCGTCGGCGAGCGGGCCCTGAAGAACGGTCCGAATCCGGCAGACCTGTACGTCCTGGTCGATGAGTCACCGTCAGCGTCTGAGACCGTTTGATCTCGCGGTTGTTGAGGTCGTGACCTGGTTCGAGTGGCCGCCTGCGATCAACCCTACACACCGCCGATCGGCCGGAGTCGAGCGACCCGGGCGGCGAGCCCGGCGGCCTCGCACACCCGTGCCACCTCGTCGACATCCTTGTAGGCGTATGGTGCCTCCTCGGCCAGGAGCCGGACCGAACCCGGACGGACGGCAATCCCCGCCGTCTCGAGATCCGCTCGCACTTCTCGTCCGCTCGCCCGTCGTTTCGCGGCGCTCCGGCTCATGAGGCGTCCTGCCCCGTGAGCTGCGGAGTCGAACGCCGGATTGGCGGATACGCCGCGCAAGACCCATGAGGCCGTTCCCATGCTGCCGGGGACGAGCACCGGCTGGCCAACCTCCTGCATGCCGTCGGGGAGGTCGGCATGGCCGGGACCGAACGCCCGCGTCGCTCCCTTGCGATGGACACACAGGTTCCTCGGTTGACCGGCGACGAGGTGGGTCTCGAGCTTTGCGAGATTGTGTGCGACGTCGAAGACGAGGTTGAGGCCGAGATCGTCCGGCGCCGTCCGCAGTGCCACCGAGAACGCCTCCCGAACTTCGTGGGCGAGGATGTGCCGGTTCGCCCATGCAAAGTTCGCTGCCGTCGC
>CBFDAN010000243.1:0-3513 GCA_965602815.1 uncultured bacterium | reverse complement strand
TGAAGGATGACGCAAGCCCTGCTGCCGCCGCGACCGATCCGTTCACAGAGACGCGCTGATCGCCGGTAGCGGCTACCAACCGTTGCGGTGGATCTGTTCGTCGAGCGGACGGCGTAGGCGCGACACGCCGGAGCCGGTGAGCGTCTCGTCATCGTCCCGATACCCGAGGGCAATCACGCCGACCATCATGCGGTCACGCGGGATAGAGAACTCGCGACGCACCAAGTCTTCGCCGTAGCCGATGCCGAGGAACCAGGTAGCGAGACCGGCATCTACTGCCGCTAGTTGAAGCTGCATCGAGGCCATCCCGCCGTCGACGTCCCAGAACCGAACGGGCCAGCGGTCGAGGTCGTCGAGCCCGAATGCGATCTTGTCATCGGCCGAATAGCGTGCCAGATACCGCTGCGGATCCGACAGCACGAGGATCACCACCGGTGACTTCCGTAGTCCGGTCGGTCCTCGCGTTCGGGGTCGTGGGTCAACGTCCAGAAGCGATCCACGGCCTCGGGATGGTCGAGCAAGAGGAAGTCGAGCCCTTGTGAGAAGCCGGCCGAGGGTGCACGCCGAGCCAGGCCGACGATGCGTTCGAGTTCTTCGAACGGGGGTCGGTCGGGGCCGTAGCGGCGCACACTTCTTCGTTTACGAACGACATCGAGGAATTCCATCCGGCGACACTACAACCGGTGGTGCTCTGCCATGATCGCGGGGCACCCACAGAGAGGTGGCCGCCTACACTGCCTCCTCAGTCTCAAAGGAGTTGATCCATCAAGACCGCCCTCGTGGTCCTCGACATGCTGAACGACTTCGTCGATGGAACGCTCGCGAACCCAGCTGCCAAACCCATCATTGGCAATATTGATCGTCTCGCCGACGCCGCCCGACCTCGAGACGATTGGGTCGTCGTGTACGCCAACGACGCCCACAAGCCGGGTGACGTCGAGTTCGAGGTGTTCGGAGAACATGCCCTTGCCGGTTCGCCCGGTGCCGAGGTCGTCTCCGAGCTAGCGCCCAAAGATGAGGACATCGTTGTGCCGAAGCGTTTCTACTCCGCGTTCACGGAAACCGATCTCGATGCAACGTGTCGCGTTCACAACATCGGGAAGATGGTCATCGTCGGTCAGCACACCAACTGCTGCTGCCGGCACACCACATACGATGCATTCCTGCGGGGGATCGAAGTTGCGGTCGTCGCGGACGCCACCTGCATGTTCGAGCCGATGGCCGGTGACCGGTACGAAGAAGCGCAAGACGAGGCGCTCACGTATCTGTCGACCTTCTACAACTCTGCGGTGCTCGAAACGAGCGAACTGCTCTAGTCGCAGGCGTTTGCGAAGCCCATCGCCACCACTCCGGGACTGCTTCGACCTCGGGGATCCATGAGCACCGAATCCGTAACGACGATCGAACCACTCCCCGATCATCCGTCCGCGCTGCAGGTTGTCGCACGATGGGTGTGGGAAACCTGGAAGTCGAGCCCCGTTGACCGGTCCGGCGGCGCTCGATTCCGCGGTTGCTTTGCGAACAAACGACCTTGACACGTAGGGCATTGCCTACGTATAATACGTAGGCAATGCCCTACGATTCTTCAACCCGTCGCCCACGAGGAACGCCGACGATGAGCGCGACAACTCCCGACCAGTCACCTCTCTGGCCGGCCGCCAGGCAGGGGTGGGAAGCCGGACCATTTGTGCCGAGCGTCCCGACGGGTTCAGCACAGGGGACGCCCGGCCGCCGTCCAATCCACACCGAGAACCCCACCTCGAGCCTTTCACGACGCCGAGCCACCCATACACAGCCATAAATCGGATGGGAGACGATTCATGCGTGACAAGGAGAGAGACCAATGAGCCCTTCGAGAAGAACAAGCGGTATCGGAATGATGTACGCGGGTGGGGCCACGACAGCACTAGCCCTCCTATTGATTGCTTTCGCAAAGGATCCCTTCCCAATCGCCCTGATTCTCATGGCAGGCGGGGTGCTGATCTTCTTCGCCGGTGCGGTGCTATGCGATCAGCGATCGGGCGCCTACCAGCAGGGCCATCGACCGCCCGGGTCCTGGGACGGCTTCTGAGACGGTCGCCACGTGAGGGCCAGAACGCGAGCACGTCGAAGTAATGGTCGGCCCCTCCACCCTCACGGTCGGAGTTCCGCACGAAGCGTGGAGACTGGGCACCAACCAACGTCACGTGCGACCTCGAGAAGCCACCGCATGGTCGGAGGATCCAGCCCACACGTAGCCATTGACATACGAGTGCACTATCGTGAGACCAAGGAGGCGACAGCCGATGAGTAGCCATTCGGTGTCGAGTGGAGGGTGGCGTGTACGCCGATCGATCGCAATGGAGCTCGACGTTGCCATCTACTTCGTGCGGCTGAGTCCGCTCATGTTCCCGACGAGCCTGATTGATCTTGCCATGGCGATTCCCGCGACGTGGATCGAAGAACTCAACGCTCTGGACCCTGCAATATCACCCGACCGGTGCAATGCGGGAAGTCACGATCGACGCTGCAACCGCCCAGGTCCTGGGAGTTGCTGATCTGAAGCCGGACCACGACGTCGATCCAACCGAACAGCTCATCAATCTCGAGATCCAGTCCTACTCCCAACGCGGCCGCCTACTCGGGCTCTATCCACCATCCGATCCTACGGTGCTCGAACAGGAGCGCAACAGCGTGCTCGGTGCGGCCCAGGTTCTTCGGGGACAACCTCTCCACGGCCGATTCTGGCATTGGATGGACCGCTTCTATTACGAGGCATATCGACCGTGGAGGGCGGCTCGTCTCGACACTATCGCGCGACTCGAGCAGACAGCGATCGACGGGCTTGGGGGCCGGGAAGGCACCGGCCCACCCGCCCTCGACTGGCTCCCATCCGACCATATGATTGCAGCCATCCCGACGGCTCGTGCTGCAGCGGAGGCGGGTGATGTCGAGATCGTGTTCTGGGCGGAGCCGTTCGAGCTCGGGAGCGCATGGTCGGGCGGGCCCGGCATGTTGATGACCTCATTCGCCGAGCACGGCATCGACCACGAATACTCCATTGCGATGCGGGACGACCTGACGGCCAAGCTCAAGGCGCTTGCCGACCCGACGCGCCTGGACATCCTGCGGATGGCACGCTTCTACGACGCCGACAACACCCAGATTGCCGGCTTCATGAGTGTGTCGCGGCCCACCGTCAGCGTGCACGCCAGGACACTCGCTGACGCGGGCTTCATCAGCACGGAACGGCAGGGCCGCCAAGCCCGCCACAGCTTCCATCCAGAGGCGGTTCGAAAGCTCTGTGAGGACCTCTTGCGCTACCTCGACGTACCGGCCGAGGGCCAGAACGAGTAGCGACTCTTCGAACCGCCACCAGAGGACTCTGCGTGCCTCCTGAACTGACCTTCCCTCCCGGCCTGACCGTTCGAGGAGCCGCGTACAGCGATGTTTCGACCGTTGCAGCGCTCCTGAGTGCCTCCGAAGAGTTCGATGTCGGTGAACCTTCGGTGACCGTCGAGGACGTCGAGAGTG
>CBFDAN010000242.1:0-3550 GCA_965602815.1 uncultured bacterium | reverse complement strand
TTCGTCGCCGAATTCATCCCGGCGATCGGGACGTACCTCGGTGCGGCGGTGCCGATCCTGTTGGCATTGGTCGTGCTGGGCTTGCCCGAAGCATTGATACTCCTGGTGTGGGTGCTGATCTATCAGCAGGTCGAGAACTACTGGCTGTCGCCGAAGATCTCATCGAACACGATGGAACTCAACGGCGCTGTTGCGTTCGGTGCCGCGCTGGCCGGCGGCGCAATCGCCGGCCCAATGGGAGCCTTCGCTGCCCTGCCCGTTGCGGCTCTGATCACGTCGATCATCAAGAACAGTGGGAAGAGCTACAAAGTCGTCTACCAGTCGGCCTACGACTCGCCGGACGACAGCGCGGACCCGCAGACGGCGACCAGCTAGCCGGTAGCGAGCCGATGGCCGACCTGGGCCAAGAGGGGAACGGGAAGGACCGGGGCTGGCGCAAGCCGATCCGGTCCTTTGCGTCGTGGGTAGAGAACGACGACCTCCTCACGGGCTTCTCGAAGGAGGAGAGCACCGCTCCCGAGATCCGCACATTCTTCGTGTCGACGATCGGTGCTGCGCTGGTCGCGTGGGACATCGCGTTCAACTACGGGGCGTTCCACACCGTCTTCTTTGCCCGCAGGCACCAGGTCGCGGTCGTGCTGTTCGTCGTCGTGCTCGGGACGATCGTGCTGCGCCGCCAAGCCAAGGTCAATTGGTGGCTCCTCGCGATCCTCTCGATCCCCATGGTCTGGATCTTCTTCAGGCTGGCTGTTCCACCTCGCGAAAACAGCATGACCTCGACGATCGACTCGGTGCTCTTCGTCCTCGTTGTCATGCTCTACCCGATGGTGTTCTGGATCGTGCTGCGCCTCGTCGCCCCCGACTACTTCTCGATCCCGAACCGACGACTCAAGGTCATGAGCGTTGTCATCGTGCTCTTCATCGCCCTCCTCGGCTACGGCGTCGGCGAACTCAATGGCCGGTTCCTGAGCTGCAACGAATTCAAAGTCAGCGGCAACGACCTTCCTACCGATTGCGCTGACGGCGGCTAGTTAGAAGGGGTTTCCTCGTCCCGTCCGGGCTTATCCGGATCTGACGCGCGGCGCAGCGTCACTCCGCGGGCGACGTTGCTCCGTGGCACTTCGTGAGCTTCCTGCGGCTACCACACGGGCAGACATCGTTTCGACCGACACCCGAGAATCGGGCCGCCTCCGCGGCGGCAAGGATCGCAGGCATCTCAGCCGGGGCCCGGTTCTGGCGCAGAAGGTCAGACATCATGCGCATCGGCGGGTCGATGTGGTTGAAGAAGATCTTGTACCCGGCGCACAGATAGTTGAGGCCGGGTTCACCGTCGGGTGTATCGGTGAAGCGGTTCTTCGGACAGCCGCCGTGGCAGGCGAACCGCACCTCGCAGTTCCGGCAGAACTCGGGCAGGGTGTCGCGTTTCGCAAGGCCGAACTCCACCTGTTTGTCGGACGCAACCAACTCGATCATCGGATGTTCATTGATGTTGCCCAGCAGGTAGTCCGGTTCGACGTAGTGATCACACGAGTAGAGGTCGCCGTTGTGCTCGAGGGCGACCGCAAGTCCGCACGTCTCCGAAAACACACACAAACCCGGTGGTTCGCCGTGCCAGTTCGCCAGTGCCACATCGAAGTGCTGCACGTAGACCTCGCCCACGTCGTTGTGAATCCACTCGTCAAAGATCGACGTGAGGAAGCGACCGAACGCCTCCGGCTCCACGGATCGATCGGTGATGTGGTGCCCGGTTTGGAGGTAGAGCGGTCGATCGTCGCCTCGTTCGGTTCCCCAGCCGAGATTGGCAAGCGGGAGCAGGGTTTCGGTGACCCGCTCCACGATGGGGATGAACTGCATGAACCGGACACCCATCTCGTCGCGGAAGAACCGGTACACCTCGAGCGGATGGTCGGCATTTGCCGCGTGGATTGTGCACAGCACATTCACGTCGACGTCCCTCGCTTCGAGGATCTCGAATCCGGCCATCACCCGGTCGAACGACCCGAGTCCACGTTTGTCGACCCGATACGCGTCGTGGAGCGGCTTCGTGCCGTCCACCGACAGTCCGACGAGGAAGTTGTTCTCCTTGAAGAAGACGGCCCAATCGTCATCGAGCCTGGTCCCATTGGTCTGGATCGTGTAGGAGATCCGCTGGCTGGGCTTGCGGTACTCCCGACCACCGCGACCGAGCGGCGGAAGAAGTCGAGGCCCATCATCGTCGGCTCGCCACCCTGCCATGCCACCATCACCTCGGGAGTCTTGTGTGACTCCAGGAGCTGCCGGATGTAGGTCTCGAGGAGCTCGTCGGCCATGCGGAATCGATCGCCGGGAACATTGGACGCGTCGTCGGCGGGGTGTTCGGCTCGTGGGGCCATCG
Source organism: uncultured bacterium (assembly GCA_965602815.1). Taxonomy (GTDB): domain Bacteria; phylum Actinomycetota; class Acidimicrobiia; order Spongiisociales; family UBA5794; genus JAHEEL01. Next base: position 1,176 of record CBFDAN010000242.1, on the reverse strand, counting down.
CGATCGTGTCAGTCGTCGGCGGTCTTGCGGCCGGCCGGGTCCAGGGCGGACTCGCCGCCGTCGTGGTGACGATCGTTCTGATGCTGGTTGCGAAACGTGCCCTCGCGCTGGACGATCGAGACCTCTTGGGCCGGAAGCGCGCACAGCGCATCCTGTCACGGTACGGGACCCACTTTGCTGGAGTCGACGTCGCCAGGGCGAACTTCACCGGGACGGTGCACAGCGTCCTGGGTTGAGGGCCAACTCGCCGGTCTCGCGATCAGGCCGACGGAGATCACCCGATCACCCACGATCGCCCAGAGCTGGTACGTGCGGTTCAAAGCGAGGGTTGGCAGGTCACCTGCGTCAATGAACCCTTCCCCGCTGGTCGTGCCCACGACGCCGGCGGCGGCCGTTCCGGTGGCCGGATCAAGGAGATCAACAACAGCGAACCCGGCAGGTCTACCGATGTGAGCGCAAGACCCTCGAGGCCTTCCGCTGGGCGGCACCAGCCTCAAGAGGCAGATGCGTCACCCGACCCCCGGCGACGGCGTCGTCGTCGGAGCAGGGGCGAAGGTCCTGGGCGCCGTCGACGTCGGATCTCATGCTCGAGTGGGAGCCGGGGCCGTGGTCGTGAAGGATGTTCCTGCCGGGTCGACCGTGGTGGGCCTTGCCGGTCGCGTGATCGACGAGCACGTTCCGGGATCACCAACGCTGAGCATGGCGCTCGAGGAGAGCGGCGACGTCCATGCCGTCCGGGTGATCGAGGTCCTCTTCGAACGGGTGGAGCAACTTGAGGAGCGCGTCAACGGCGACAGCCCTGCCGATCAGATAGCGCTTGCACCGGCGCTCATCCAAGGGGAAGGCATCTGAAAGGTCGCCGAGTTCCGGGTATCGGCCCGATCGCGATCCTCGGGTCAGTCTGACGCGATGCGGCTGCCGACCTTCGTGGCGTGCTTCTTGAGGAACGCATTGAGCGTCGCCCCGATCAGCGAGATGCCGCTGAAGATGTAGAAGACGGTGAAGACCTTCGAGAGGTCGGTGCTTGGGGAGAGATCGCCGAAACCGACCGTGGTCAGGGTGACCGAACTGAAGTAGAAGGAATCGACCCAACTCCAATCCTCGATGATGCGATAGACGACGGTTCCAATCAGGAGAACCATCAGCGCCAGGCCGGCGAGGTACCGGAACGCGTTC
>CBFDAN010000241.1:0-3557 GCA_965602815.1 uncultured bacterium | reverse complement strand
AGCGGGAATTGCGCCGACTTGCCAATAGCACCGGAGAAGATGCCAAGCATGGCCAGCGTGAGTGTGGTGGTGCCGAGCGTCGCCGCCAGATCGGCGTGATTGAGCTCGGCGATGTTGAAGGTCCCGGGAGCCGGATGATCGATCGCGTGGAGGAAGACGCTGAGCGCATCTCGTTCGGAGATCAGCTGGAGGCGGGGATCGAAGCCGAGCAAGGTCGGAACTCCCGGGAGGGTCAGATACGCACTGATCGGGTTTCTGATCGTCGGTCCAAAGATCGGTGCAAGTCTGAGGATTGTGTAGTCGACATGTGCATGCCGCTCGGCGGTCTCTCGGACGAACATCTCCATCTGTTCGAGATCGCGCTGGTAGCGACCTCCCGAACGCTCAAGTTTGGACTCGACAGTGACAACCGATGGCGACCGCGGGCCGGCACCGTATACCGCTCCGTCCGACTTGACGACGACATGGCGGACCGTAGTGCAGCGACCGATTGCTCCGAACAGGGCCTGGGCACCGACCGTCGTCTCCTCATGGGCTCGGTTTGCTCCGTGAAGGGCGGAGCGATCAACGGTTTGGAGGTGAACCACCGTGTGTGGCTTCAGGTCGAGGAGATACCGGGCGAACGACAACTGGTCGATATCGAGCCGTTCGAAGTGAGAGGAGAAACGTTCGACCGGGTCGAGGTCGTCGACGGCGAACACCTCGGTGTCTGGAATCCGCTCGAGATGCTGAATGATCCGGCCACCGGTCCGGGTGGCCGCACCCGTAACGAGGATGCGCCGCATTGTCCGCAGGGTAGAGAAGGCGTGTGACCTCCGGCGAGCCGGAGGCAAGGAGCAAGACACAAGTAGCAAGTACTGAGTAGCAAGGCCCGATCCGAAGGAGCGAAGTTCTGAGGACGAGGACCCGACCGTTCGGCAGTCTCCTTGTCTTTGCTCTCGGGTCTTGCTACTTGCTGCTTCCTACTTGCTACTGCTTCTTCAACAGCCGGTGCCTTCGCTCCCACTCCTACCCTGTGCGCTCCACTCGAAACGGAACCATGTCGGGAGACGGAAGTTTGATCATCGTGATGCGCTCGGATGCGACCCGTGAGGACGTCGACCACGTCCTGGCACGGCTTGCCGAAGTCGAGGCCGAGGCGCATGTCTCCGAGGGGAGCCGGCGCACGATTATCGGGATCGTCGGCGACCGTACTCGGGTGCAGCAACTCCCATGGGAGGCATTTCCCGGCGTTGAGCGCGCTGTGCCGGTTCTGAGGCCCTTCAAGTTCGTCAGCCGCGATTTCCAGTCCGATGACTCGATCGTCGAGGTGAGGTCGGCGAAGATCGGTGGGGGTTTCTTCGCTCCGATCGCCGGACCGTGTGCCGTCGAGTCGAAGGAACAGCTCTTCGCCTCGGCCGAAGCGGTCAAGAAGGCGGGCGCAACCATTCTGCGCGGCGATGCCTTCAAACCGCGGACTTCGCCATACGCGTTCCAGGGTCTCGGCGAGGCGGGCTTGATCCTGCTTGCCGAGGCCCGAGAGGAATTCGGGCTGCCATTCGTCGTGGAAGTGCTTGATCCGCGTGACGTCGACCTCGTCGCCTCGTATGCGGACCTGATACGCGTTGGAACACGGAACATGGCGAATTTCTCGTTGCTCTCAGAACTCGGTCGTCAGCCACGGCCGGTCATGCTCAAGCGTGGATTCACCGCGACGGTGGAGGAGTGGCTCAACGCAGCTGAATACATCTACAAAGAGGGCAACCACAACGTTGTCCTCTGTGAGCGAGGCATCCGGACATTCGAAACGTCGACGCGCAACACGCTCGACATCTCGGCGGTGCCGATCGTCAAGGGACTCTCCCATCTTCCGATCATCGTCGATCCTTCACACTCCGGCGGGCGGCATCACCTCGTGGCTCCGCTGACCCGGGTTGCGGTTGCGGCGGGCGCCGATGGGTTCATGGTCGATGTCCACCCGTCGCCGGAGACGGCTCAGGTCGATGGGCCACAGGCCATCCTTCCGAGTGAATTTGCCGACCTGATGGACGAAGTCAGAGCGCTCGCGGCCGCTATGCACATTCAGGTCTAGCGTCGTGTCGAGGGCCCTCATCTCCGGCACCGGCTTGATTGGTACGTCGATGGCGCTTGGCCTGCGTGGCCTCGGTTGGGAGACGTTCGGATGGGACGCGGACCCGTCTGCCCTTGCCGGAGCCGTGAGAGCCGGTGCAGTTGATCCAGTTGACGGGATTGGAGCAATAGACCTGCATCCCGATGACCTGCTCGTACTCGCATCTCCGCCGTCTTCGGTTCTCGCCGCAGTGTCGGATATCGACACGGCTGCTCTGGTGATCGACGTTGCATCGGTGAAAGCCCCGATACTCGATGCCGTTCGAACACCCCGATTCGTGGGAACACATCCAATGGCGGGCCGTGAGGTGACCGGGCCGGATGCGGCACGTGCAGCGCTCTTCCGGGGTGCGACGTGGGTTGTGGTTCCCAACGGGGCGGACGAGACGGATGTGGAGCGTGTCGAGCGAATCGTGACGGATCTCGGAGCTCGACCGGTGAGGATGAGCGCTGCGGACCATGATGCTGCCGTTGCTCGGATCAGCCACGTGCCGCAGATCCTTGCGGCGGCTCTGCTCGAAGGAGCCGATGAGGTACCCGGGGCGATGGACTTGGCGGCGGGCAGCTTCCGAGACCTCACTCGCGTCGCATCTTCGGACCCGGCGGTCTGGATGGACATTCTCACCGCCAACCATCGCGAGGTGACCGAGGCAGTCGAGTGGTTGCGTGCTCGGCTGGCAGCTGTTGTGGCGTCCGAGGAGCAGTTGGCCGATGCCCTCGAGGATGCCCGCCATCTTCGTGCCTCGCTTGGCCACGGTCTCGGTGTTGTGCGTGTCACCCTCGAGGATCGGCCGGGAGAGATGGCAGCCGTTGGCCGGGCTCTTGCCGACAGCGGTGTGGATCTCAGAGACCTTCAACTGAGGCATGCGCCATACGGAGGCGGTGGCATCTTGACGTTGTCGGTCCGAGGGGGACACGAACCGGCGCTCCGAGCATCACTCGAAGTGGAAGGTTTCAGCGTGATTGTTCCATCAGGTGAAGAAGGCTGATCACTCCGACTGCGATGCCGTGTTCGATTGCTGCTTCGTCGATCTCGAAGGTCGGTGAGTGCAGATCGACCGGATCTTGGTTCTTCCCTGCGCCAAGGCGGATGAGCGCTCCCGGAACGTGTTCAAGGAACCACGCGAAATCCTCGGATCCCATGGACTGTGGCGTCGGTTGAACACCCTCGGGGCCGAGTACCGTGGCGGCCGCCGATTCGATCGTTCTGACAACTGCGGCGTCGTTGTCGACCGGAGGCGCGCCCCGCAGGTGACTGACTTCGACGGTTGCTCCGAACGGTGAGGCGATCGCCTCGATCTGGCGGTCGATGATCTCGGCCAGGCCATCCCAAACCTCGCCGTCTTGGACTCTGGCCGTGCCGGAGATATCGATTTCCGTCGGTATCGCATTCGCCGTCTTGCCGCCTGAGATTCGGCCGAAGACCATCGCGAGGTGCTGCCTTGGAT
>CBFDAN010000240.1:0-3572 GCA_965602815.1 uncultured bacterium | reverse complement strand
GTCCGGTGACAGCGTATCCGGCTCTTGTTGACGACGGAGATTCGGTGTCCGTGCGCCTCTTCGCGACGCCCGGCGAGCAATCGGGTGCCATGTGGGACGGCACGAGAAGGCTCCTCATGCTCAACCTGCCGTCACCATCCCGCCACCTCCGCCCGCTCGTCACCGAAGACGGCAAGAAAGCCATCACTGCCGGTCCATACTCGTTGTTCGACGAGTGGGCGGACGACTGCCTCTCGTGTGCGGTCGATGCCGAGCTCGACCGGGCCGGCGGGCCCGTCTGGAGTGAGAAAGCGTTCGACCGACTCCGACGACACGTCGAATCCGAGACGGCTGATCTGCTCGTGGCGGTGGCTTCGGATTCCCTGGAGATCCTCGACGAACTTCGGGAGATTCGTGAGGCGACGAGGACACTCGTCGGTGACCAGTATGCGGACGCCAGATTCGATATCGACGAACAGATGGACCGGCTGATCTACCCGGGTTTCCTGACCGGCGTCGGGACCAAAAGACTCTCCGACATGCTCCGATACCTACGAGCTGTCGCTCGCCGCTTGGAAGCGCTACCCGACCGGGTGGAGCGAGATCGCGAGCTGATGGAGCGGATACGTGAACTGGAGAATGAGCGAGACGAACTCTCCGATGCCGTCCCCGGCTCGCTCGATCTGATCGACATTGCGTGGATGCTTCAGGAGCTGCGCGTCGGCTCATTTGCTCAGACCCTCGGGACCAAGGGCAAGGTCAGCGAGAAGCGCATCACCGAGGCGATGAAACGGGCCATAACCCCATAGTGCAATCGGCGCCCCACATGGCTCTCAGCGCTCGGTCGATTCTGGCCGGCGGCTGGTGGCCGGCAGCCGGAAGCTCACTGCTGGCGGCCTGAGACTCGGTAGGCTTCCCCGAATCTCAGATACACGTCGACTCCTGCATCCTGCCGTTCGATCTCGCCGCTCGTGAGTTCTCGGACGGGTTTCGCCGGTGTCCCCATCGCCAGCGTCCACGGCGGGATCGCGCGCCCTTCGGCGAGGACCGAGCCGGCCGCCAACCAAGCACCTTCGCCGAGCTCCGATCCGTTGAGCACCAGAGCCCCGATGCCCACCAGACAATGGTCGCCGATGGTGGCACCGTGGACCACGGCAGCATGACCGACAGTGACGCGTCGCCCGACGGCGGTCGGAATCCCAAAGTCCGCGTGAACCACGACGTTGTCTTGGAGATTGGACTCTTCGCCGATCACGATCCGGTCGAGCTCGGCTCGGAGCACGGCGCCGAACATCACAACGGCACCGGCTCGGATCTCGACCGATCCATGGGCTCGGGCGTTCTCAGCGACGAACGCTGACGGGTGGATGATCGGATCCGGCAGGGTGAGTGGCTCCATGACCGGCAGCGTACTGTGGGTGCAGATCGGGAATGTATCGTCGAAGCGCCGCATTGAACCGAACCGACGCCCAAGAATGGAGCCAACGGCCATGTCCACGTTCCCGACACTTCCCGCAGACAGCGAACCAACACGCGCAACGTTGCACGCCTACGCACACGCGGTGGCGGCGCTGCCCCGCGCACACGCACTTCCGCATCCCTTGTGGTGGCATATCTCGCTGAAGGTCCGGCCAGATGGCTTTGTGACCGAATCGATGTCCCTCCCCGGAGGGGGTGCTGCGTTCGTGCGCATGGATCCAAGGAATCATCTGATTGCCGTGGAGACGTCCGGCGGAGAGAGTCGAACCTTCCCGATGAACGCAGGGCTCACGGCGACCGAGATGGGCAATGCCCTGATCGCAGCAGGCTCCGAGTTTGGGCTCTTCGCTGACCACAACCTATCGAAGTTCGAGAATGACGACCCAAGGCCCTACGACGAGAGCGCTGCCAAGGAGCTCTTCAGCGTCTTCGTAGCCGCCGAAGGGGCGATCTCGATACATCGAAACCGCCTTGAAGGACCCGTCGGCCCAATCCAGTTGTGGCCCCATGGATTTGATCTTGCATTCGAGTGGTTTGGGACGAGAACGGTGCCAGCTGCCGACGGAGCTGAGACGCACGATGCCGTCGCACAGATCAATCTCGGTTTCTACCCGGCCGGCGACGCCTACTTCTACTCCAATCCCTGGCCGTTCGAGACAGATGTTCTGCTGGAGGTGGACCTCCCCGGCGGTGCCGAGTGGCACACCGACGGATGGGAGGGGTCGATCCTGCCGTATGGCGAGGTGGCGAACGACGCGGGCGGCGCTGACCTCTTCCTGGCCTACGCCGCTGCCGTGTTCGACGCAGCGGTGCCGACTCTCACGGGGTAGTAGCCGGTTCGAGAGGGATTCGAGGAGACGGCCCGCCGCTACTCTCACGGGGAGGAGGTGGCATGGCGTTTCCCGAACCGTTCTTCCGTTGGCGGCCCCATCCATGGCACGGACTGGATCCTGGTCCGGATGCCCCGGAGATCGTTACGGCATTCATCGAGATCTCGCCCTTCGACTTCGTCAAGTACGAAGTCGAGAAGCGGACGGGGTACCTGAAGGTTGACCGCCCGCAGCGGGGCAGCAGCTCGCCACCGACGCTCTACGGGCTGATTCCGAAGACGTTCTGCGCAGAACGTGTTGCAGCGATGTCTCCCGAGGTGACAGAGGCAGACGGCGATCCGCTCGACATCTGTGTGATCTCTGAACGGGCCATCGATCGATCCGAGATCATGCTGAACGCCCGTGTTGTCGGGGGGTTGCGGATGATCGATCATGGCGAGGCCGATGACAAGATCGTCGCCGTTCTCGTGGATGATGCCGTACTCGGCGACGCACGCGATATTGGTGATATCCCGAACGCTCTTATTGCTCGGCTTGAGCACTACTTCCTCACCTACAAGACCATGCCGGGTGAGGAGGACCAGGTTCAGATCCCAGAGATCTACGGACACGATCACGCGGTTGGTGTTGTCGCCGCGGCGATGAGCGACTACGACGAGCACTACGGCGGGTAGTGCGATGGTCGTACCCGGGCCATGACGATCGAATCCCCGATACGCGGACTCTCGTCGGCCGAGGTAGACGAGCGCGTCGCCGCAGGCAAAGTCAACGTGGTCGAGACTCGCGGGTCGCGATCCTTCGTTGACATCCTGCGTTCGAATCTCCTGACCCGGTTCAACGCGATCATGTCGGTGATGCTCGTGATCGTTCTGATCTTCGGACATCTGCCCGATGCATTGTTTGGGTTCGTGATGGTGGCAAACGCCGTCATCGGGATCGTTCAGGAGTTGCGCGCGAAACGAACGCTCGACCGCCTGAGCGTCCTGGTCGCGCCAAGTGTGACGGTGGTCCGGGATGGGCAGTGGTCGGAGGTACCGATCGATGAGGTTGTGCTCGACGATGTTGTCGAGTTGTCATCCGGCGACCAGGTCCCGGCGGACGGCACCGTTCTTATTTCCGAGAGTGTGCAAGTCGACGAATCGTTGGTTACCGGGGAGGCCGATCCACTCCACAAGGATCCTGGCGATCTGATCTTGTCGGGTTCGTTCATCGTGGCTGGTTCGGTGACCATTCGGACCACGGCCGTGGGCGAAGACGCCTACGCACAGCACCTCGCTGCCGAAG
>CBFDAN010000239.1:0-3574 GCA_965602815.1 uncultured bacterium | reverse complement strand
CGAACTCCAGCAGCGTATCGACGAACGGTTCTGGCGCGATGATCTCGGGACCTTCGCGTTGGCGATCGGGAAGGACGGTTGGGTTGCCGACACGGTCTCGTCCAATCCGGGCCACCTGCTGTGGGCAGAAGCGGTTCGCCCCGAGAGGGCGGCAGAGGTCGCCAAATCGTTGACCGGCGATGGACTCTGGTCCGGATGGGGAATCCGCACACTCACCCACAACAACCCTGCATATCACCCGGTTTCGTATCACCGGGGCAGCGTGTGGCCCCACGACACCATGCTGGCCATCGCCGGTCTGCTTTGCTACGGACACGTCGACGAGGCACTCATCCTGGTAGGAGGGCTCCTCGCAGCATCTTCACACTTCTCGTACGAACTGCCTGAGTTGTTTTCCGGTATCTCCCGAGACGAACTCCCGCACCCAGTCGGGTATCCGACGAGCTCGTCACCCCAAGCATGGGCCGCGGCAGTGCCGATCTACTTGACCGAACAGCTGCTTGGCATCCGACCAGACCTGCCGGCCGGACGAGTCGAGGTCGCTCCGCGGCTTCCTGACGGCATCGAGCTCCAGCTCGATGGCCTCCGGCTGGGAAGCGGCGTGCTTTCGCTGCGCGCCGAAGGACGCCGAGCCCAATTCATCGAGGTGCCGCCGGGCATCGACGTCGTCGTTCGGTGATCGCATGTTTGACATGTCGACAGTGGACGAGGGGTTGCCAGCTTGCAGCGAGCGTCGGGCTCCCTGCGCAGCGATAATGGTGCGGTCCGTGGTGATGTTGGACCATGGCCTCCATCGGAGGTGGGAGTGGAAGAAGCGCAGATGTCGGTGCGAGCTCTCGGGTCGAGTGACGGGCACGCCGCGGTGACGGTGATCAACTCCGCAGCCGAGTGGTATGCAGACTTCCTACCCCCCTCGGAGGTTCACGAGCCAGAGATGACCTTCGAAAGCTGGGCAGAGGAGACACGGAGGATGACCTGGTACGGGGCATTCGACGGTGTTGATCTGGTGGGCGTGATGGGCCTTGAGTATGCCAGCGGTGCGGTTCTCTTCCGGCATGCCTACGTGCTGCCGGACCGTCAGCGGCAAGGCATCGCGGCGATGCTCCTCAACCATCTCGAACGAGCGGTCGACGGTGTCGACAAGATCGTCGTCGGCACCTACTCCGCCAATTACAAGGCCCGAGCTGCCTTCGAGAAGGCCGGATTTCAACCGTCCCCGGACCCGGAAGCTGTGCTCCGCTGCTACTACGACATACCCGAAGACCGGCTCCGATCATCGGTGACCTACGAGAAGCAACTCGACCGCAAGCGATGACACCAGCGACGAGCACCCCATCCGACAAGGTCTTCGAACTCGTCGTCTTCCTCCTCGACGCACCCAGAAACGGCTAGAAGCCGACCGTCGACGCCCGTCCGTATCGGACATGGAAGTCCCGTACGTGCCGGTCGAATGCCCACCATGCGTCAGGTTCCGGACACCAATCGCCACGCTCCCGTTGACAAGGGTCTAGACACGAACTAGATACGAACTAGATACTCACAAGTGCCCAGTGTGCGTCCCGGTCTGAACTAGGTCGATGGAGTCGAGCACGCCCTCGATTGAGCAAGGGACCAAACGGACGCTAGACACGAACGTGGACCGGAGTTCCTAGGAGTCTGTCACCACGAATGCGTCTCGCCAGAGCCGAACCGAGTTCAGCAGCGCAATCTCGCCGCCGTCTGCGAGGTCGGTCAATCGGATCGGTCGTTCGACGAGACGGCCTTGCTCGAGAAGCACCCGGCGGTAGACGCCCGGCAGGCAACCCGATTCCATCGGAGGTGTACACCACTGCCCTGCGACCTTGACGGCGACATTCGCGATCGTTGACTCGGTGAGCTCACCGCGTTCATTCACCAAGAGCACATCCTCAGCGGTCGGGTGCCGGGCAAGTCGATCCTCATAGACCTCCCGGCGCGTGGTCTTGTGATAGAGGAACGGGCTTGACGTGTCGACCGGCTGTTGATCGATGGCAACGGCTACTGGTTGCCGGTCGTCCTCGACGAACCGACTCACACGGACGTTGGCGCGCCCGCGACGGTCTACCGCGAGACTCACCCGCGACTCCCCGCGACCGCCGACTGCAGCGTCGAGTTGTGCAGCAATTGCCGCTCGGCGCACCGGCACCCCGAAGTAGTCCGCAGAGGATTGGAGCCGGTCCAAGTGGAGGTCCAGCCAGTACCAACCGCTATCGGGCGCCCATCGCATCGTCTCGATGAGTTCGAAGTCCGATCTGCCGTGCGTGAGGATTCGGGACTTGAGTACAGCCTCCTCATACTCGGCACGCGGATCCGAGTCGAAGGTGACGCCTCCTCCAATCCCGTACTCCGCGTCTCCAGACTGCGCGTCGATCACGACGGTACGAATACCGACGCTGAACGAAGCGCTGGGACCGGGAGCCCCGGCGGGGGCGACGAACCCGATCGCTCCCGCATACACGCCGCGAGGTTCTGTTTCGAGGTCGCGGATCACCTTCAGCGCCCGCACCTTGGGAGCGCCCGTGACCGAACCGCTGGGGAACAGAGCCGCGAGCACGCCGAAGAGCGTGGCTGATGGGTTGATGCCACCGACGATCGTTGAGGTCATCTGCCAGACCGTGTCGTACCGCTCGATCGCCATGAGGGCTTCGACCGCGACCGTCCCGAATTCGGCGATTCGACCGAGGTCGTTGCGGAGGAGATCGACGATGATCAGATTCTCGGCGCGTTCCTTCGGCGAATTCTCGAGTTCCTCACGCCGGGCCAGGTCCTCAGCCAACCAGCGGCCCCGCGGCGCGGTCCCCTTCATCGGCCTGGTTACCAGCCTGTCTGCAAGGCCGTCCGTGGGACGACGGTCAAAGAACAGCTCCGGCGAGGCACTCACGATCCGGTATCTGCCGGTGTCGAGGTAGGTGCCGTAGCCGCCCGACTGGGCTGCCACCAGGTCGTAGTAGAACGCCACCGGATCGCCGGAGAAGTTGGCTCGCAAGCGGGTGGTGAAGTTGACTTGGTACGTGTCGCCCGCCGCGATGTGCTCCCTGATCGTGGTGACGGCGTGTTCATAAGCATCACGATCGTCGACGCAACGCCAGTCAGACATCTGGTACCCGCCCAGGTCGGCGCTACGTCGCGGATTCAGCTCGCGGGACTTGAAGAGCCCGAACCAAACAAGTGGCAGGTCACTGTGAAATCCATTCGGATCAAACGCCGGCGCAGCCTCGTATCCGACGTATCCGACCGCCCAGAGTCCGGCCCTCGCCGCCTGCTCAACGCGCTCGAGAGCGGGAGCCACCTCGCGAACCGTGGTGGCAGCAACCTCACCGACCTGATCCGTGAACTCGGCAGAACGCCGGCGATTGGGCCGCAGATCATCGAGTCGAGCCACAGTCATAGTCGAGCGAGCGTAGCTTGTCGCGTCTCTCCGGCCGGTCAGCGATAGGAGCGGTTCATACCATCCGGTACAGGGTCGACGAAGTCATCGTCGACGTAACAGAACGCCCAGCGCTCGCCGGGTTCGAATGACTGAATCACACCGTGGCCAGCGTCGTGGAAATGCCGC
>CBFDAN010000238.1:0-3598 GCA_965602815.1 uncultured bacterium | reverse complement strand
CCCATTTGGGCCGCCCCCCTTCTTTTGTGTAGAGTCGCAGCAGAACGGGATGGAGGTCTGAATGGCTGACATTGTCGAGGAAGAGGCTTCGGAAGTCGAAAAGGCGGCCGAGGCGAGACCGATTACGCCAATCTACAAGGGTCCGGGTCCGAATCTCCTGACTCAGTTGATGCGCATCGCTGTTTCGGTCGCCGTACCGCTGATCGCGTTTGGCGTCCTCTACTGGGCGGGAACGGTCCTGCTCGACGAAGACGCCAACCGGTTGCTCGTTGTCGTCATGGCCCTGATCATCGGGGTTCTCGGCGTCTTCGGGTTGTTCTACGCGATGAACTGGCTAACGATGCGGCTCCCTGAGCAGTATCGGCACTACGTCCTCCCCTTTGTGTTCGTGGGCCCCGCCATCGTGTTGCTCACTATCTTCCTGGCTTACCCCACGGTCGTGACGTTCAAGTTGAGCTTCCAGAACGCCCAGGGCGAAGGGTTCGTCTGGTTCGAGAACTACATCGACATCTTCACCGACTCGGGCACCTTGGAAGCGCTCCGGAACTCGGTCCTGTGGGTGATCATCGTGCCGGCGCTCGCTGTGAGCATCGGCCTTGGGTTTGCGGTGCTCTCCGACAAGCTCGGCAGCAAGGGCGAGGCCTTCTCGAAGTCCTTCATCTTCATGCCGATGGCGATCTCGTTCGTAGGTGCGTCGATCGTGTGGCGCTTCATCTACAACTTCCGGCCTGAAGGATTCGGCGAGCAGATCGGCTTGCTGAACGGTATCTGGACGGCGATTGGGAACGAACCGGTGGCATGGTTGCTCCAAGAACCATGGAACAACTTCTACCTCATGGTGATCCTCGTGTGGCTCCAGGTGGGTTTTGCGATGGTGATTCTGTCGGCCGGTATCAAGTCGGTTCCCGACGACATCATCGAGGCAGCCCGCATCGACGGTGCCAAGGAGTTCCAGGTGTTTTGGAGGATCATCATCCCCTCCATCTCGTCGACCCTCGTCGTGGTGCTAACGACCATCATCATCACGGTCTGGAAAGTCTTCGACATTGTGTACGTCATGACATCCGGGGAGTTCGGCACCTCAGTGGTGGCGGAGCGGATGGTGACGGAGTTCTTCACGTTCGGGAATGAGGGAGCGGGCGCTGCCCTCGCCGTGGTTCTGCTCGTGGCCATCACCCCGTTGATGGTGCTCAACGTGCGTCGGTTCCAAGCGCAGGAGGCCCAACGATGACAACGACCACTGCCGAGACGCCGGCCACCCAAACCGAATACGTCCCCGAGAAGCGTGGGTTCTGGGCCGGAGTCTTCTATCGATGGCCGGTCAAGCTGGTCATTCTCATCGTCGTGATCATCTGGATCATCCCCACGCTCGGGGTGTTGATCAGCTCGTTCCGTCCTCCCGCCGACGTCGACGCGAACGGCTGGTGGACCGTGTTCAGCAATATCGGATCCAACGAGTGGACGTTCTCGAACTACTCGGACGTTCTGTCATCCGAGGGATTCGGCAACTCGTTCCTCAACAGCCTTTCGGTCACGATCCCGGCCACCGTGATGCCAATCACGATCGCCGCGTTCGCCGCCTACGGGTTCGCATGGATGGAATTCCCAGGCAGGCAGTGGCTGTTCGTCTTGGTGGTCGCCATGCTGGTCATCCCGCTGCAGATGGCACTGATTCCTCTGCTGCGCCTCTACACGACCATCAACCTCAACGGGACCTTCCCGGCTGTCTGGTTGGCGCATACCGGCTTCGGCTTGCCGCTCGCGATCTACCTGTTGCGGAACTACATTGGGTCGCTCCCATCGTCGATGATGGAGTCGGCGAGTATCGACGGCGCCACGCCGTTCGAGACGTTCACGAAGCTCGTCGTTCCACTCTCGGTGCCGGTGCTGGCATCCTTTGCGATCTTCCAGTTCCTCTGGGTCTGGAACGACCTCCTCATCGCCCTGGTCTTCCTCGGCGGCGAGCCGGATGTGCGGGTGATCACGTTGGCGCTGAACAACCTCAACGGTTCACGAGGTCAGGCATGGCACCTGCTGACGGCGGGCGCGTTCATTACCATGGCGTTGCCGCTCGTGGTGTTCCTGTCGCTCCAGCGCTACTTCGTCCGTGGCTTGACTGCGGGATCGGTCAAGGGCTGAGCCTGCCTATTCGCCGTGTGTTGGTCGCAGTGTCGGCGGGTGACTCGCCGTGACGGATGAAGACCAGAGCTATAAGCGATCGTGGCTGGCAATCGGCCTCAGCACGATCGTGCTCATGGTCAGCTACAGCTCGCTACTGGTGGCGATCGTGGCAACGCAGTCCGATACCCCGGAAGCTGCAGGTCCGACGTTTGCGCTGGGATTTGCCCTGGTGCCGGTCGTCTTCGTCGCGGTGGCATTCCTCTCGGGACGGAGGAATGCGCCGACCTCGGTGCTGAAGGGGATGGGGGTGTGGCTTCTGGTTGCACTTCCGCTCGGGTTGTTCAATCCGGTATTCGGACTGTGCACGGGCTACGGGCTGGGCGGCGTGCTCACCCTGAGGGAGGATGACACCGACCGCTGGCAAGCCCGCACGATTGCAGTGCTGCTGGTTGCTACATATTCGCTTTCGATGCTGTGGGTGATCCCGGCCATCGGCCTCCTCAGTGGGGGCATCTCTCCTCTCGCAGCGCTGGGCCTTGCCGACTACTACACCCGGAACCGAGCGAAGTCCGCCGGCAGATCAGACTGATCATCGCCGGAGCCGCAGGACACACACGAGGACGAGATCGTGAGCAACGACCACTACCCCTACATAGCAAACGGGGACTTCGTCCCCTACGACGGCCCGCACCTCTCCGCGGACGAGATGCGCAACCGGGCGACCGCGTTCTACGAACTCATGGCGCGTAGGCGATCGATCCGAACGTTCAGCAGCGAGGCTTTCCCACAAGATCTGATCGAGGCCGCCATCCGCGCTGCAGGCACAGCACCGTCGGGCGCACACCAACAACCCTGGACGTTTATCCTCGTCGGCGATCCCGAGACCAAGCGCCGGATTCGTCTTGCCGCCGAAGAAGAGGAGCGCACGAACTACCTCGATGGGCGAATGCCTGAGGATTGGAGAGAGGAGATCGCCCGCCTCGGGACCTCCTGGCAGAAGCCCTACCTCGAAGATGTGCCATGGATCGTCGTCCTCTTCGAGCAGCGCTATGGGATCGACGCCGACGGGTCACGTACCAAGCACTACTACGTCAAGGAGTCGGTGGGGATCGCCGCCGGCATCTTCCTCGCGGCGCTCCACACGATGGGCCTTGCCACACTGACGCACACTCCCAGCCCGATGGCTTTCCTCACGAAGCTGCTCGACCGGCCATCAAACGAGCGGCCATTCATTCTGTTCCCCATCGGATTACCGGAACCGGGATCGGTTGTCCCGAAGCTGGAGCGAAAGCCTCTCGATGAGATTCTGGTCGAATACCACGATCAGCCGACGGAAGATGGGAGCGTCACATGAAGCGAGTACTTGGGAAGAGCGGCATCGAGGTCTCGGCCGTCGGCATGGGATGCTGGGCGATCGGCGGAGTCTGGACATTCGACGGGTCTTCGGCGGGTTGGAGCACGGTCGACGACGACGAGT
>CBFDAN010000237.1:0-3604 GCA_965602815.1 uncultured bacterium | reverse complement strand
CACCGCAAGGGGTAGCTCGCGTCGAGAATCCGTCAAGCGGGTCCGGATTCGGTCTCGGTCTTCGGAATCGTCGCGATCGAAGGCGCCGCCACCATGGGAGGAGCGGTGGCCACCGAAGACGGTGTTGCCGCAGCGCAGGCGACCGTGGTAGCGACCGACGACTCAGACTCGGGTGACGATTCCGATTCGAGCAGCGTTTCGGACTCCGGCGACAGCTCAGACAGCTGAGTCGATCTGGGAGGGGGTGGCCTGGGAGCCCGCATCGTGGAGATGAGGTGTTCCGCGATTTCGGGCTGGTAGCTGGCAGTCGGGCGCTCACCCCTTCTTGCGCACTACGGCGGCGTCTCCCTATACTTCCGAATCCGGTTTCCCGCCGGAGTCCGCGCTTACCCTGAGGCGTTCCCCCGAACGCTGTCGTGAGCGGAGCGACTCACAGTAGGGATCGGCGAAGCCACGCTGCGTGGCGGCGCCGATTTTCGTTCGTCAGAGCCCCGATTCCGAGTCCCTCGGGTTGGGGTGCGCCGAGAAGAGAGAGACGGTACCCACGTGCCGACCGTACAGCAGCTGGTCCGACAGGGCCGGACGCCGAAGCCGAAGAAGTCGAAGACCGTAGGTCTTGCAGGCTCGCCGCAACGTCGCGGTGTCTGCACGCGCGTCTACACCGTGACCCCGAAGAAGCCGAACTCGGCGCTTCGAAAGGTCGCTCGTGTTCGCCTCACCTCCGGTGCGGAAATCACCGCGTACATCCCGGGTGAAGGCCACAACCTTCAGGAGCACTCGATCGTGCTCGTCCGTGGTGGCCGTGTGAAGGACCTTCCGGGTGTGCGTTACAAGGTCATCCGTGGAGCGCTCGATGCAGCAGGCGTCGACGGCCGTGAGCAGGGCCGTTCGAAGTACGGCACGAAGAAGGAGTCCTAGGCATGCGTCGCGCACCAGCCGAGGTTCGCAAACTCGAACCTGATCCGATCTACCGATCCGTTCTTGTCACGCAGGTCATCAACAAAGTGCTCTGGCGCGGCAAGAAGGGCGCTGCTCGCCGCATCGTCTACGGCTCGATGGACATCGTTGAGCAGCGCACGGGATCCGAACCCCTGTCGGTCCTCAAGCGGGCCGTCGACAACATCAGGCCGTCCGTCGAGGTCCGTTCGCGTCGCGTCGGCGGTTCGTCCTATCAAGTACCCGTCGAGGTTCGTCCCCGGCGCGGTCAAACACTCGCGGTCCGCTGGCTGGTCGAGTTCGCCCGCAAGCGCAGAGAGCCCACGATGGCCATGCGTCTCGCCGGTGAAGTCCTCGATGCTGCCAACCGCACCGGATCTGCAGTGAAACGCAAGGAAGACGTCCACAAGATGGCGGAATCCAACAAGGCGTTCGCCCACTACCGCTGGTAGTCCAGGAGCACCGTTACCTCATGGCACGCACCATCAACCTCGAGAAGATTCGCAACATCGGGATCATGGCCCACATCGATGCGGGCAAGACCACGATCACCGAGCGGATCCTCTACTACACGGGACGCACCTACAAGCTGGGTGAGGTCCATGAGGGCGCGGCCGTTATGGATTGGATGGAGCAGGAGCAGGAGCGCGGTATCACGATCACGTCGGCAGCGACGACCTGTGCCTGGGACGACCATGTCGTCAACATCATCGACACACCCGGGCACGTCGACTTCACCGTCGAAGTGGAGCGGTCGCTCCGGGTACTCGACGGCGCCGTCGCTGTATTCGATGCCGTGTCCGGTGTTGAACCCCAGTCGGAGACCGTCTGGCGCCAGGCCGACAAGTACGGTGTCCCGCGAATCTGCTTCATCAACAAGATGGACCGGATCGGGGCCGACTTCTTCGCCGCCAAACAATCCATCATCGATCGCCTCGGCGGCAACCCCGTCACAATCCAGATTCCCATGGGCGCCGAATCGGAATTCCATGGAGTCATCGACCTCGTCGAGATGAACGCCATCATCTGGCACGACGAGGACGGCAAGGAGCGCGAGGTCGTCGAGATTCCAGACGACTACAAGGAAGTCGCGGCCGAGTGGCATCACAAGATGCTCGATATCGTCGCCGCCGAAGACGAGGCGCTGCTCGAGAAATACCTCGAAGACCACGATCTCGATCCGGAAGAGATCCGCATCGTCATCCGACGCGGAACGATCAATCGGGACTTCGTGCCCGTGCTCCTCGGTTCGGCGTTCAAGAACAAGGGCGTCCAGCCGTTGCTCGACGCCATCGTTGCGTATCTGCCGTCGCCGCTCGACCTTCCGCCCGTCGAGGGTTTCAAACCGCGGCACGAGGACGACGTGCTCTACCGCGACCCCTCTGACGACGAATCGTTCTCGGCGCTCGCCTTCAAGATCATGACCGACCCATACGTCGGGAAGCTCACGTACTTCCGTGTCTACTCCGGGACCGCCGACAAGGGTGACGCGGTGCTGAACACGACCGACGGCAAGAAGGAGCGGTTCGGCCGCCTCCTCAGGATGCACGCATCCAAGCAGGAGGATCTCGACGAGATCCACACCGGCGACATCGTCGCCGCGGTCGGTCTCAAGCACACGAAGACGGGTGATACCTTGTCTTCGACGGCTTCACCCATCCAACTCGAAACGATGACCTTCCCGGAACCGGTCATCTCCGTCGCAATCGAACCGAAGACCAAGGCCGACCAGGACAAACTCGGTGAGGCCCTCGCGAAGCTCGCGGAGGAAGACCCCACGTTCCAGGTCAGCGGTGACGAAGAGACCGGCCAGACGATCATTGCCGGGATGGGCGAGCTTCACCTCGAGATCATCGTCGACCGCCTGCTGCGCGAATTCAGGGTCGAAGCGAACGTCGGCCGCCCCCAGGTGGCCTACCGCGAGACGATCAAGAAGGCCGTCAGCAAGGTTGACGCGAAGTTCAAACGGCAGACCGGTGGATCCGGCATGTACGGACATGTGGTCATCAATCTCGAGCCCCTTGCCCCCGGCAGTGGATTCGAATTCGACGACAAGGTGAAGGGCGGAAACGTCCCCCGTGAGTACATTCCGGCGGTCGAACGCGGCATGCGAGAGTCACTCGATTCGGGCATCCTCGCCGGCTACCCGCTCGTCGACCTGCGAGCGTCGCTCATCGACGGATCAAGCCACAACGTCGACTCGAATGAGATGGCGTTCCGAATCGCCGGGTCGATGGCCCTCAAGGATGCTGCAAAAGTAGCCGGCGTGAAGCTTCTCGAGCCCGTGATGGAACTCGAGATCGTTACCCCTGATGAATACATGGGTGACGTCATCGGTGACCTCTCCTCCCGTCGAGGGAAGGTCGAATCGATGGACCAGCGTGGACACGGACGGGTCGTCAAGGCCCTCGTACCCCTCGCAGAAATGTTCGGGTATGCGACGGACCTTCGGTCACGGACCCAAGGCCGAGCCAACTACTCGATGCAATTCCACTCATACCAGGAAGTCCCGACCGCCGCCGCGCAGGAAATCGTGGCCAAGGTCAGAGGCGAATAGAAGGAGAGTCCTGATGGCGAAGGCGAAGTTTGAGCGGTCGAAGCCGCATGTGAATATTGGGACGATGGGTCATATTGATCATGGGAAGACGACGTTGACGGCTGCGATTAC
>CBFDAN010000236.1:0-3612 GCA_965602815.1 uncultured bacterium | reverse complement strand
CCTCCCCTGCTCGCCGTCGTCGATCAAGAGATCGATGGCGACACACTCCGCTTGAGCGTCGAATGAACACGGCGCAACGGCGACCGCTTCAACTGTGCCCGCCGGGGCAACGCGAGACAACATGACACGATCTCCCGGCGAAAATGACGGCGTTGTCGCTCCCGGCAGGAATTCCTGGACGAATACGAACCCCTCCTCGGGACCGCCTTCGAGTTCGAATCGGACCACCACACACGCTTCGGATTCAACACCCGCACACGGCTTCTCCTCCACCTCCCGCACGGTTGCGTGGTGGAAGTCGGTGGGAACGCCGAGCGCCGCGAGGTCATCCGCTTGCGCTTTGGAGGCACCGGTCGGCCTCAGCAGGATCATGCCAACGAGGATGACAATCCCGAGAACAATGCCGGATACAACAAACGGATCGCGAGTCAGTCGTGGATCGCGCTTCGGTGAATCACTCTCGGCAACGTACGCCTGCCATTCGTCGATCCTGTCGGGCTCGAGCGACTCGTCTTCGACCATCCGTCAAGTATCGCAGCCGGGGCCAAAGGTGAGCCATTGACCCCTATCGTTCGCGAGTGTCCGCTCTCGCCCTCATCGCCGCGTTGATCGTGACGTTCGTCGCCGCGTTGATCCAAGGGGTCGTCGGCGTCGGGTTTGCGATGGTGTCGGTCCCGATCCTGGCCCTTATCGATCCGTCGTTGGCTCCGGTCCCGCAGTTGCTGATCACGATGCCGTTGACGATCTCAATGGCCTGGCGTGAGCGGCACTATGTCCAGTTCTCAGGTGTCGGCTGGATCCTGGGCGGTCGCATCCCCGGGGTGATCATCGGCGTTGCGCTCCTCGCCATCGCCACACAGGCTGCGCTCGACCTGCTGATCGCCGCGATGGTGTTGCTTGCCGTGGCAATCATCGCGTCGGGGTACCACGTGGCCCGCACGCCGTACACCGATTTCGGTGCAGGCGTGCTCTCCGGCGTCTCAGGCCTCGTTGCCTCGATCGGCGGTCCCGTGCTTGCATTGCTGTATTCGCGGGACGACGGTCCTACACGCCGCTCAAACCTCGCGGTGATCTTCACCATTGGTCTCGCAATCACGCTGACCGCCAGGATCACCTCCGGCAACATCTCCTGGAGCGACGCGCGTGTCGCGCTCGTCCTGTTTCCGGCCCTCGCCGCCGGCTATCTGGTGAGTCTTCGCCTCAAGAATCGAGTCCCGCAGGAAGTCGCCAGATACGCGATCCTGCTGCTCTCGCTCAGCGGCGCTACTGGGCTGATCATCCGAGCTGTCGCGTAGCCGACTCAGGATTCCGCGGCCCACATCCCGTCCCAGATCTCGCCAACAGCTCCCATGAGCTCAGCAAGCGCCCACACGAGAATCCAGGCAAGAACGAAGAGCACGACGATCGTCAATGTGGCGCGGAGGTACCCAAGCCATGGTTGCGCGGGGTCGTACAACGACAGGTACCAACCCTTGACGCCCGCCCGCGCAGATTCAGGGACCGCGACGAAGCCCGTGACGCGGCTCCCTGACGCTTGCGTCGCCTGCGATGAATCCGCAACCGACGGGCGGCGTGGAGTCGGCGGATCCTCTGCCGATTCGACCAGTTCAGCGCCGACCAACGCCAGGTCATTATCGGAAAGACCGAGTTCCACCGCGAGGGCGTCGATCGTACCCTTGGACGGAACCCCCTCGTCCCGTTCCCATCGGCGCACCGAGGCCGTGGATCGCTCGACCGAGGCTGCGAGTTGTCCCATCGACAAACCTTTGGCAAGGCGTGCCTCGCGAACGGCCTGCCCGAAGGTTCTGGGATCGCTCATCGGGTCAGGATATCCGCGCATGGAGCTTGCGGACGTGCTTCCCGAGCGGATCGCTATCGTCCCGCGAGAGCGATCGTGGAGCAAACGTGGGAACACACTTCAAGAGTCTGGTCGAGTTGTACGAGTCGAGCGTCGCGCGATTCCCCGACAACCCACTGTTCGGAACCCGCCACACCGAAGGCTGGCGCTGGTTATCATACGCCGAGTTCGGCAAACAAGTCGACCACGCCCGTGCCGGCCTCGCGGGTCTCGGCATCGAGCCCGGCGACCGGGTCACCGTGATCTCCGACAATCGGTCCGAATGGGCGGTCGGCGCATATGCGACGTACGGACTCGGGGCCGCCTGGGTGCCCATGTACGAAGCCCAACTCTCGAAGGAATGGGAGTACATCATCGGGGACTCGGGCGCCAAAGTCGCCATCGTGGCCGATGACGGGATCAGGGCCCAACTCGACGACCACAGGGACACACTCCCCCTGCTCACACAGATCGTCGTGATCAACGGCGAGGCGGGAGGGGACGCAATCACATGGGCCGAGATGCTCGCTCGCGGAGCGGACACACCGGTCGATACGGAGCATCCGGCGCCTGATGATGTCGCGGGCTTGATCTACACCTCGGGAACCACCGGGCAGCCGAAGGGTGTGATGCTGTCCCACGGCAACATCACGAGCAACGTCAACGTCTTCCCCGACATGTTCGACATCGACTCGGACGACCGAACGGCCTCGTTCCTGCCGTGGGCTCACTCGTTCGGGCAGACCGTCGAACTGCACTTCGTCATCGGTGCCGGGGCATCGGGGGGACTTACGAGCGCCAAGACGCTGATGGATGATCTGCCGGACATCCAACCAACGATCCTCGTATCGGTCCCGGCCGTGTACAACCGCCTTTACGATGCGCTCCAGAAGATGATGGCGGCCAAGGGCGGTGTTACCAAGACGATCTTCGACCGAGCGCTCGTCAATGAGCAGAAGCGAGCCGCTCTCTCGGCGAAGGGGAAGACCACCCGTTGGGTGGAGATGCAGCACCAGATGTACGACCGGCTGGTCTTCTCCAAGGTTCGGGAGGGTTTTGGAGGTCGGTTGAAGTACTCGATCTCAGGAGGAGCGGCCATCTCTGTCGAGGTCGCCGAGTTCATCTCAGCGCTCGGTATGACCGTCTATGAGGGATACGGACTCACCGAGACGTCTCCCGTGGCCGCGGCCAACACGCCGTCGTACCGGCGGGTCGGATCCGTCGGCAAAGAGATCCCCGGTGTTCGCATCGAGATCGACCGTGAAGTCACCGGCGACCCGGAGATCGGCGAAGTTGTGATCCACGGACCGAATGTCATGATCGGCTACCACAACCGGCCGGACGAGAACGAGACGGCGCTGACCGCCGACCACGGCTTCCGCTCCGGCGATCTCGGGTACCGCGATGAGGATGGATTCATCTTCATCAGGGGCCGAATCAAGGAGCAGTACAAGCTGGAGAACGGCAAGTACGTGGTGCCATCGCCGATCGAGGAACAACTCCAGCTTTCCGGGTACGTCACGAACATCATGGTGTACGGCGAGCAGCGCCCGTACAACGTGGCCGTGATCGTTCCCGACATGGAGGCCTTGACGAAGTGGGCTGCTGACCACGGGCTCGGCGATCTCTCGGAGGACGCCCTGCTCGAGAGCGAGACGGTCAACGATCTGTACCAGCGCGAGATCGACCGCCTCTCCGGGTCGATCAAGGGCTACGAGCACGTACGCGGGTTCGTGCTAGAGGACGAGGTCTTCAGCCCGGAAAACGGCATGCTC
>CBFDAN010000235.1:0-3616 GCA_965602815.1 uncultured bacterium | reverse complement strand
TGAGTGGCTCTTCGCCTCCGGCCGAGTCACGGCCTACCGCACTTCCACTTTCGGGCGCAGCTATGACCTGCCGGAGCGGGTGGTGCAGGAGTGGGCGCTGCAACTGCCGCGACCGGACGAGACCGAGGCGTATCGGCGTCTGCTCGTTGACGCGGCACGGCACCACGGGGTCGGAACCGTGGCCGATCTCGCCGACTATCACCGACTCCATGCGCCGACGGCACGCGCGATCCTTGCTGATCTCGCGGTCGAAGGGGCCGTCGTTCCTGTGGATGTCGACGAATGGCAGAACCCGGCCTACGTTCACCCGGAGGCGGTTCTGCCGCGGCGATCTGCGGGAACCGGGCTCCTCAGCCCGTTCGATTCTCTGGTCTGGAACCGGGACCGAGTCGAACGGATCTTCAGATTCCGATACCGGATCGAGATCTACGTGCCAAGGGATCAAAGGCAGTTCGGCTACTACGTCCTCCCTCTTCTCCTCGACGGTGAGTTGGTGGCTCGTGTTGACCTCAAGGCGGACCGCAAGAGGAGACGCCTCCTCGTACAAGCCGCGCACATCGAATCCGGCCGTGAACCAGCGCGGGTCGCCGGGGCCTTGGCGTCCGAGCTTCGGACGATGGCCTCCTGGCTCGACCTCGATGACGTCGAAGTTGCCGATCAAGGTGAGTTGGCAAGACCGCTCCAGAATCGGATTGCGACCGGCATTTCAGACGGATGACGTTCGCCGCGTGCGTCGGTGTGTCCCGCCGGTTCGTAGCCGCAGCGGCGAGATGTTGGCTGCGACGAAATCTCCAGTAGGACGTTCCCCGCATGTTCACTTCGTCGCACCAGTCGATGCTATGTGGTGATGTCGGTTGCGGTTCCGGTGCTCGCTATCGTTTGATGCGGCCAATCGGCAAGGAGGAACAGCAGGATGATCAACTTCCAGGACCGTGTTGCGGTGATCACGGGCGCCGGCGGCGGATTGGGGCGTGAGTATGCGCTCCTTCTGGCATCGCGTGGGGCGTCCGTGGTTGTGAACGACCTTGGTGGTTCGGTCCACGGCGAGGGGGCGGATGCGAACGCGGCCGATTCCGTGGTCGAGGAGATCCGTTCGAACGGTGGAACGGCGGTTGCCGAGTACAGCTCGGTCGCCGACCCCGATGGCGGTGCGGCGATCGTCGCTCGAGCGGTGGAGACATATGGTCGGCTCGACGTCCTCATCTCGAACGCGGGGATCCTGCGCGATCGCACGCTGGCGAAAATGGAGGTCGAGGACCTGAAGTCGGTGCTGTCCGTGCACTTGGAAGGGGCGTTCTACGTCACGATGCCCGCATTCCGACTGATGAAAGCACAGCAGTACGGACGGATCGTCTTTGCGTCATCGGCATCCGGGGTGTTCGGAAACTTCGGGCAGACGAACTACGCAGCCGCCAAAGCCGGGCTGGTGGGATTCATGAACGCTCTCAAGCTCGAAGGCGCCAAGTACGACGTGCTCGTGAACAGCGTCGCACCGATCGCTCAGACGCGTATGACGGAAGAGATTCTCGGTGACATGGCCGACCGCTTCGATGCCGATTCGGTCGCTCCTGCGGTGGCCTACCTCGCCTCGGAGGCGAACCAACAGAGTGGTGAACTCTGGTCGGTCGGCGGGGGTTCGGTCAGTAGGGTCTTCACGGCGCTGTGCGAGGGGTACTTCAAACACCCGGATCGTGATGGTCCGCTCACCATCGAAGATGTGGCCGATCACGTCGACGACATTCGGATCGAAGATGGCTACATCGTGCCGTTCTCGTCACGTGATGAGTTCGCGAAACTCGGGCCGATGTTGTTCTCATGAACGATTGGAGCGGGAGCATCGCACTCATCGTCGTCGACGTTCAGAAGGGGTTTGAGGATCGGGCCGTCTGGGGTGACCGGAACAATCCCGAGTGTGAAGCCAACGTTGCGCGGCTCATCGCGGCATGGCGCGATCACAACTGGCCGATCGTATTCGTGCGCCACGACTCGGCGAGCCTCGGGTCGCCGCTTGCTCCGGGTACTCCGGGCAACGCGTTCAAGGACGTGGTTACCGGAGAGCCGGATCTGCTTGTGAGCAAGTCGGTCCACTCGGCATTCAAGGGAACACCCGATCTCGCGACCTGGTTGACGGAACAGGGAATCACCGGGATCGCAGTGTGCGGCATTCAGACGAACATGTGCTGCGACACAACCGCTCGAGACGGCAGCGATCTTGGATTCGAGATGCTGTTCGTCCTCGACGCGACCCATACGTTCGACATCCTGGGAGCGAACCATCAGGTGTATCGCGCCCGCGAGATCGCCCGCTACACAGCGCTCACGCTCGGTGCCGACTTTGGTCGCGTCGTGGCGACGTCGGAACTACTCGACTGATCAGTCATCGAACCAACTGACCCGCTCGGCATCGATGTCGAAACTGACGATCGATTTCGGATCGAGGCGTTCGGGCGCCCAAGCGACGAGTTGACCACCTGCACCGAGATCCAATTCGATTCGGTAGACACCACCACGGAAGTGGGCACCAGCCACCGTCGCGGTGACTGCTCCCGTGGGCGTGAATGTGATGCTCTCGGGCGGAACAACCCCGGTGGTCACCTGGGGCGACGGAGGGGTCAGTTCGAGCGCGGAGAGGACGGATGCTGCAAGCAGGTTCTCGAGTCCGATGAAACGAGCTGTCCATCCATCGGGCGGCTGATTCCAGAGGCGCTCCGGCGTGTCGTCGGCGACGATGCGGCCGTCGCGAATGATCGCTACCTGGTCGGCGATGGAGAATGCCTCTTCCCGGTCATGGGTCACGTAGAGGACGGTTGCATGAACGGCTGAGAAGATCGCGCGCATCTCGATCAAGAGGTGTTCTCTCAGGGAACGGTCGAGGGCTCCGAGCGGCTCGTCGAGGAGCACGAGTCTCGGATCCGGCGCCAAAGTGCGTGCCAACGCGACGCGTTGTTGCTCGCCTCCTGACAGCGTGCCGATGATCCGATCTTGGTAGCCGGGGAGGCCGACCAGGTCGAGCATCTCGGCGACACGTGAACGGGCGGTGCTGGCCCCGATGCCCTGCATTTGGAGCCCGAAGGCGACGTTTCCGCCCACGGTTCGGTGTGGGAACAAGGCGTAGTCCTGAAACATCAGCCCGAAACCGCGCCGGTGGGTGGGAACGTCGCCCACCGAGTGTCCATCCCACGCGATGTCGCCCGACGCCGGATGCTCGAGTCCGGCGATGGCGCGCAACATCGTCGACTTGCCGGAACCGGATGGGCCCATGAGTGCGTGGATCGTCCGGTCCTTGACCCCGAGGTTTGCGCCGTCGACTGCGGTCGTCGTGCCGAATCGGACGGTGAGGTCAGACACGTCGAGCATCAGACACCCCCCGAGCGTGTGCCGCGCACGGCTTCGATCCCCAAGGCGGCGACGGCAACGATGGCCATGAGGATCACCGACATCGCCATTGCTTCCCCAAACGTACCCGGACGGCCGAGAAGTCGGAAGATCGCCACCGGGATGGTGGCCGTTGCCGGGCGCGCGATGAACGACGTGGCCCCGAACTCCCCGACCGAGATGGCGAACGCGAACATCGCCGCGACGGCGAGCGCGCGAGCGATGAGCGGCAGGTCGACTT
>CBFDAN010000234.1:0-3640 GCA_965602815.1 uncultured bacterium | reverse complement strand
GGCAGCTCCGGCGGCTCGACGAACGGCGCACCCTCAACGTAACGATCGACTCACGAATGGCTGAGGATCCCGCCGATCTGGGGCTGCTGTTGGCAACTGTTGGGACTGATCCTGAGGCGCTTGAGTACCGCAGGGTCACGGCCACCGGTACGTACAACCCAGAACACGAAATCCTTCTCCAGGCTCGCACCTTCAACGGCGTGTCGGGGCACAACGTCGTGACTCCACTCACGTGGGAAGGCGGCACGATGGCCATGAACCGCGGATGGGTTCCCATCGACAGTGGGGGCCCACCCGTTCCGGACGCCCTCCCTCCCGCAGGCATCGTCGACGTGGCCGGCATCCTCCGAATCTCCGAAGAGCGGGGCCCCACCGGGGTTCTTGAAGACGACGGCACGTACCGGAAGATCGGACGGCTCGACCTTGAGTTGCTTGGGTCGCAATGGGGCCCGTCGCTTCTCCCCGTGTACGTCCAGCTCGAGATCCAAAACCCGCCGCCCGGCGAGTACCCCGCACCATTGCCGCCACCTGAGGTCGGGGAAGGAGCCCACCTGAGCTACGCGGTACAGTGGTTTGTGTTTGCTGCAGTGGCGGCAATCGGGTTTCCGATCCTGGTTGTCAGCACGGCGAGGCGCAAGAACGCTACGACTTCTGAGACGCCTTCCAGGCCTTCTTCCGCACCTTGAGGTTTGCGAGGTCCTCCGGCTTCTCTATGTCAACGATTGAGGGCCAATCCGGGAGGAACTTCGTATACCCGCGTGGCTTGACCCCGTATTGCCGGGCGAGCACACCGATGGTCAGTCGGGCTTTGTACTCGCCAAAGCCGGGAATCGCTTCCAGTCTCTTCATCAGGACTTCGGCGGAGCCGACTCCATTCCAAATCGCCGTGGCATCGCCGTCGTACTCATCCACCAAGAACTGAGCGACGCCGTGGACCCGCTTCGCCATGTTGGATGGGAAGCGATGGATGGCGGGGACCTCACGGAACGCGGCGTCAAGGGCTTCCGGGTCCGTGGCAGCAACCGACGCTGCGTCGAGTTCTCCGCCGAGACGAGTCTTCAGAACGAACGGCCCGGCGAACGCCTTCTCCGTCGGAACTTGCTGATAGATGGCAAGTCCAACCAGAAGAGCGAATGGGTCATCGGCAAGCAGTGAGTTCGCGTCCGCTTCATTTGTGAAGTAGATAGCAGGCATGTGTGTCACGATAACGGCGTGGTTCGGGATCGTGGTCGCTGGAGCGGGTCAGGCCGCTGCTATTGCGTACCCATCGGCTGGCTGAACCGTGGCCTTGACCGTGGTCGAAGGTAGGGTGCCGGCCAAGGAGGCCTCATGACGGAACGCATCTACTCGACCCGGGCGTACGAGCGATCGATGAACGCGAGGGTTGTCGATTCCAATCGCGACGACGGTCGGATCCTTCTCGATCGCACGGTGTTCTACCCCGGCGGCGGAGGCCAACCACACGACGTCGGTTCCCTCTCCATCGGCGAAGACCGGATCGAAGTCACCCGCGTCACTGAGGACTCCCGAGGTGTGTGGCACTGGCTCGACACACTCCCGTCAATTGGCACGGAGGTGGTCGGGGAAGTCGACTGGGACCGGCGGTACACGTTGATGCGGACGCATACGGCGATGCATGCCATGTGCGGCGTGGTCTGGGAACGGTTCAGGAGCCCGGTAACCGGCGGGAATATGGCTCCAGGGGAAGGTCGTCTCGACTTCGAAATCCCGCAGTGGGACCCGGAGGATCGGGAACCCATCGAAGCGGAGTTGAATCGTCAGCTCGAGCTTGCCCACCGCGTCGAAGTGTCCTTCCTCGAGCGTGCGGAGGCGGATGAGGATCCGAGTCTGATCCGCACGAAGGTCAGTCTCCTGCCCGCATCGCTCACCGAGGTGCGGGTGATCGACATCGTGGGTCTCGACCGGCAGGCCGACGGAGGAACCCACGTCGATTCCACCGCCGAAGTTGGCGCTATCCGAATCACGAAGACGGAGTCGAAGGGCAGAGGTTTTCGGCGGATCCGCTTCGTTCTCAGCGATGCCTAGGCGGAGGCAGCCTTTGCGCTGGTCTTGAGTTCGATAAGGAGGCCCTCGAAGAAGCGGGCGAGAGCAGCTTCGGCGATCCGATGCATCGCCACTCGATCGACGACGGCTCCGATTCTGCCGAGCGGTGGCTCATACGAGGCTAGAAGCGAGACCATCGTCCGTTTGTCGTCGATCGGCTCGATCTCCAGATCCGCGGTGATTGCCGGATAGGTGTCGCCGTGGTCGATCGGTTCCCACGCAAGCTGAATGCGGCCCATCGGGAGCGGTCCCGGGACATCGGAGTATTCGGCGACACGGAAACAGACATCCTTCACGAAGTGGACTCCCGCTATATCCATGTCGAGGTGGGCCTCACCCTCGTGGAGCCAGTCGACTCCGATTCTCCGGGGGGCATCGAGCGCAGGAAGCACGCGATCGGTCAACAGCGCCCGAACGGTTGGGTACGGAACACCGACCGCGTTGTAAAGCTGGACGTACTGTTCGTGCATCATTGCTATCGAACCACCAAGAGCGCATCAACCGTAGGGGCTTGGGACCCTTCGGTGTTGGGACCTTCGTCCTGGAATGAGAGCGTTCGTTCAGGGCGCAAGCTGCTGGAATCGGACGTTTCCAGCGGGTGGAGTGTCGATTTCGAGCGTGCAATGACCTTCCGAGTTCCTCCCTGCACTGTCGCTCAGCCGACATTCTCGCGTTGTCGTGATTCCTTCTGGTGTTCCCTCGAACATGAAGATTCGCTCCATTGTCTCGATCGTTCTCGGCCTATCGCTTGTCGCGGCGGCGTGTTCTACAAGCGACGGTTCCACAGGATCCCCGCAAACCGCCGTGGCTGCCGGCACCGATCCGGCGGCGCCAGCCACTGTGATAGCCCGATTCGACGGTTCACCCGCGACGCTCTCTGACTATTCAGGTTCGCCCGTGGTTGTGAACTTCTGGGCCTCGTGGTGCCCGTCGTGTGTTGCCGAACTGGGAGCGGCCCTGCAGCCTGCCTATGAGGCAGTGGGTGACGAGATTGCCTTTTTGGGCGTGAATATCCAGGACGAACGCGACACCGCTCTCGAACTGATCGAGGAGACCGGAGTCTCGTTCGATCTTGCCGTGGACCCGGACGGGGACCTCTATCTCGCGTTCGAAGCGATCGGGATGCCATTCACTGCACTCGTCGATGCCGACGGCCGGGTCGTTGCCCGCCACAACGGACCGCTCACCGAAACACAGTTGCTCGACATGATCGAGGAAGCGTTCTCGACATGATCGACGCTCCCCTCGCGCTGGCCTTTGCCGCCGGGTTGGTAGCCACCGTCAACCCATGCGGCTTCGCCATGCTCCCGGCCTACCTCTCGTACTTCATGGGGCTCGAGGAGGGTCAGGCCAGTCGTCGCGATGCCATGCGATCTGCGCTGGCCGTCGGTGCGGTGGTCTCGACCGGATTCCTGGTCGTCTTCGGACTCGCCGGGATTCTCATCACCGCCGGGTTCCGGTTCGTGATCGATGCAATCCCGTGGGTCGCCGTTGTGGTCGGGGTTGGGGTCGTCGGTCTGGGAATCGCGCTCCTCATGGGACGCGAGGTGACCATCGGACTACCGAGGGCACATCG
>CBFDAN010000233.1:0-3648 GCA_965602815.1 uncultured bacterium | reverse complement strand
AGTGGAACCGGACGGATTCCTGAACGTCAACATGCTGTACTCGCCCGAAGGGGTGAAGATCGGCGAATACGCGAAGCAGCACCCGGTTCCGTTCGGAGAGTACGTTCCGCTGCGTTCCCTGCTCGGATTCATCCCTCAACTCGACCAGGTTCCGAGAGACATGGTGCGGGGTACCGAACCGGTGGTGTTTCCGATGGCTCAAGGACAGCTCGGATCTGTCATTTCATTCGAAGGTGCATTCCCCAGGAGCATTCGAGGCATCTCCCATGCAGGATCTCAGCTGCTGGTCGTGGCGACGAACGAGAGCTCATTCGGCGATTCTGCTGCGTCGGACCAACTCGTCGACATGACGAGGGTGAACGCGGCCGCGATCGGCCAAGATGTCGTCCATGCTGCGATTACCGGCAAGTCGACGTTCATCACTGCGGCCGGCGAGGTCGGCGAGGGGACCGACCTCTTCACCGAGGGTGTGCTGTACGGCGAGGTCGCCATGCGGTCGGCCGGCCCGACACCGTTCACCCGATTCCCCAACTGGGTCACGCTGGTGGCGCTGATTGGTCTCATCGCCGCTCTCTTCTGGCCGGGTGAGGGCGGACTCGAGGCTCTCGTTGGGCGTCATCGGCCGGAATAGGGCCGTTTCCGGGAGAATTGTTTTGCAATGTCGGGATAGTGCAAATAGAATCGTGGCAACACATCGTCAAGAAACCCTGATCGACGTCGTCCACCGCCGACGTAAAGGGTGAATTCAGCCGCTCCCCTCGGAGGTCATCCATGTCCGACATCATGAAAGCTTCTCGCCCCCAGGGCCGGTCCCGCCGGCCGAAGACGTACGACGAAGGTCGCGTCTGCGGCAGTGACGAGTGCGACACGGTTCTTTCTCGTTACAACCGGGCCGAGTTCTGCCATACCCACAAGCCGGTCAAGTACCCCCGGCTCCGTGGTGTGTTGACGCAGATCTAGGTTCACTAGCAGGACTCAAGTAGCAGAGTGAGCCGGCGCCCTCTTGGACGCAGGCTCACTCGCGTTCGGTGGGGTCTTCCCGCTATGCCTCGTAGGCAGTGATCGCTCGGTCGAGGATGTCGATGCCTGTTTCGAGATCGTCGAGGGAGACGTTCAGGGGTGGAATGAACCGGATGACGTTGTTGTCGGGGCCACAATTGAGGATGAAGAGGCCGAGTTCCTGTGCCTTCTTCGAGATGAAACCGAAGGCCTCGGTATCCGGCTCACGGCCATCCTTGACCAACTCGACACCGATCATGAGGCCGAGTCCACGAACATCCCCAATCGTTCGGTGACGTTCGTGGAGATCGCCGAGCCGGGTGAACGCGAGGTCCGACCGTTCGGCGACACCCGGGATGACGCCCTTCAGCATCTCGACCACAGCCGCGGAAGCAGCGCAAGACACGGGATTCCCGCCGAAGGTGGTGCCATGTGAACCGGGCTCCCACTTCGAGAAGATCTCCTTCGAGGCACCGACGGCGGAGAGCGGAAGGCCGTTGGCGATCGCCTTGCCCATCACGAGGATGTCGGGGTCGATGCGATAGACCTGGCTGGTGAAGAAGTCGCCGGTGCGGCCGAAACCGGTTTGGACCTCGTCCGTGATCATCAGGATTCCGTGCTCGTCCGCAAGGTCACGGATTGCCTTCATGAACTCGTAGCCGGCGGGGTAGTACCCACCTTCTCCCTGGAGCGGCTCGAAGAGGAATGCCGCGATCTCGTCCGGCGCTACCTCGTGCTTGAACATGAGGCGCAACTCGTTGAGCGCGTATGCGTTCGCTTCCTCCTGTGACATGTTCCAGCGGTAGGGATGCGGGAACGGCGCCACGAACACCGACGGGACCAGAGGGAAATACCCACTGCGGTACTTGGCGCGTGACGTCGTATATGACACGGAACCCATGCTGCGGCCGTGGAAGCCGCCGCGGAATACGACGATGCCCTGCCGTCCGGAGGTCTTTCGAGCGAGTTTGACCGATGCCTCGACGGCTTCGGCGCCGGAGTTCATGAAGAACACCTGCTCCACGTTGTCGGGTGCCACCTCGATGATGTTCTCGGCCGCGGCGGCGACCGACTCATAGAGGAACGATCCGCCGGCATGCCAGAGACGGCTGAGCTGATCCTCGGCTGCGGCCGCAACGGCAGGCGGACGGTGGCCGAGGTTGGTCACGGCAATACCGCAGGCAAAATCGATATAGCGGTTGCCGCCGGCGTCGGTGACCCACGTGCCGTCACCTTCGACGATTTCGATTTGAGAGTCGTAGGTGATGACGGGGGCAATGGCATCTTGGAGTCGGCTGGAGAGGTCGGTCACGATGTTCCTCCTGGTTCGCGAGCGGGGACGTATGAGACTGACCGCCGTTACGGAGCAGCGAAGAGGTGGCCGCGTTCAGTCTGAGGAGTCCAGAGCATGAGGACATTATGACTGGTTTCGGCGACACAGTCGCAGAAAGCATGCGCCGCCCGTTCCTACTCGCCCTTGAACTCCGGGGGTCTCCGCTCCACGAACGAGGCCATTGCTTCTGCGAGGTCATTGGAGTGGAGAAAAGCGGCGCTCCAGAGAGCGACGTAGTCCAGGGCTTCCCCGACCGTCTTGCTCTCCCCGGCCTGAAGCACAGCCTTCGTGCCTTGTACAGCGAGGGGTGAGTTTGCGGCGATCGATTCGGCCGTCTCGAGGGCTGCGGCGAGCGCCGCGTCCCGGTCCGGAAGCACACGGGTGACGAGACCCAATGAAGCGGCCTCGCCGGCGTCGAAGTCGCGCCCGGTGTAGGCCAGCTCGGCGACGCTGCCCGGATCGATGATGCGGGGAAGGCGTTGCAGGGTCCCGACGTCCGCCACCATCGCCAGACGAGTTTCGCGGATCGAGAAGACGGCGTCGGCCGCGGCGTACCGGATATCACAGGCCGTGATCA
Source organism: uncultured bacterium (assembly GCA_965602815.1). Classification (GTDB taxonomy): domain Bacteria; phylum Actinomycetota; class Acidimicrobiia; order Spongiisociales; family UBA5794; genus JAHEEL01. The sequence goes on along the minus strand of CBFDAN010000233.1, from coordinate 739 downwards.
GGTCGACGCCTGCCCCGATGCAGTAGCCGTGAACTGCGGCGATCACCGGGACGGCGCACTCCGCGAGCGACGAGAACGTACGCTGCATCGTCTTCACGAGCTTTCGAGTTTGTGCGCGCTGGGCGACCGGAGACGCAGGCGGTGGGGCTGCGGGATCGAGGCTTCCGGTGATCATCGTTGCGCCAAAGGACTTGAGGTCGAGGCCCACGGTGAAGGCCGGACCTTTCGCCGCGACAACAGCAACGCGAACATGTGGGTCGTCGCCGATGTCCTCCATGATGCCGGGGAGCGTCGTCCAGAATTCAGGGGCGAGTGCATTGCGTTGGTCGGGGCGGTCTAGCCACACGATGGCGACGTGGCTGCGGCGCTCGACAGTGATTGGGGGAGTCACATCCATGCCGGAAGCGTAGCGAGCGCTCCTCGCCGTACGTCCGGGATTGCCGGCGTTTCACCAGGCGCTTCGGTGCGGCCCACGATCACCACCTGGCCCATCGGCGCAACCGCATCGATCACTACCTCGAGCATGGTCGACGAGCCCATGGGAGCCATCGCCTTGTCGAATCCCTTGCGAGTGCTGTCACCACCGGCAAGCACGGCGACGATTGGCTGGTCCATGGCGCGACGGGAGCCGGAACCGCGAAGGCAACTCCGACCGTCATAGCGGACGAGGCTCGGCGGCGACGCCGGACCACACCCAACAAGGAGAAGGACGATGTCCAGACCAATCCGGATGGGGAAG
>CBFDAN010000232.1:0-3649 GCA_965602815.1 uncultured bacterium | reverse complement strand
CGCTTCACCCCTTCGATGTGCCACATGTCACCTTCGACGTGGGTTGCCTTCGTGATTCCCGCGCCCACATCGGATCCCGCGTCCGCCTCGGTCAGAACCATCGTGGCGCCCCAGTTCCGTTCGATCATGGGTTTCGCGAAGCGCTCGACCTGCTCGGGCGTGGCGACGGCCTCGATCACGCGGGCCATCAGGCCGCCGATCGCATAGAGGTAGATGGCGGCGTTGGCTCCGGCGAACATCTCGCTGCCGGCCCACCGCAATGCATCGGGTGCCCCGAACCCCCCGAGGCTCTGTGTCACTCCCATGAGGTGCCAGCCTCCGTCGTGGAGTGCATCGAGGCTCTTCTTCACGCCGGGCGGCAATTCGACGTTGCCGTCAACTAGTTTGAGTTTCGTTCGGTCGGCTTCCACGAAGCTCGCCGCGAAGTCCTCTGTTGCGAGCCGATCGATTTCGCGAAGCATGTCCATCGCGGTGTCGTGGTCGAACTCCTCGAACGGTGCGACCCCGAGGTACTCGTCGATGCCGTAGGCCTCGAAGAGGTTGAACTGGAGGTCTCGAAGGTTGCTCTTGTAGTGACTCATGGTGCTCTCCCCGTTTGATACCGCATCTGTGTACCTGGCGACGAACGACCGCGGACGTTGACCGCTGACCGTCCTACTTTTTGAGTATACACTCTATTTTGGAGCGTCCGCTCAAGATTCGGGTAAACTCGGGCGGGAAGGAGACGCGGGAATGGCCAGATATCAGGTCGGAATCAGGACTGAGACGAGGATCCTCGACGCGACCCGCGAACTGCTCGCCGAGGGAGGCCTCGAGGCGACCACACTCAAGGCGATCTGCGACCGCGCGGGGGTCCAGGCAGGTTCGTTCTACAACCTCTTCGCCTCGAAGGAACAGGCCATCATGCGGGTGGCCCGGGATGCGATCCGCGCCGTCGATCCCGATCCGGATCACGAAGGCACCGACACCCTCGACGACCTCGTCGACGCGTATATCAGGTTCATCACCGATCAACCGGAACTGGCACGTATCTACCTCCAGGTCGCCGTTTCGGGGAGCAACGACGACTCCGTGGCCCGGCGCTTCCTCCGACATCACGTCCGGCGCGTCGAACGATTTGCCGCAGCGATCCAGCGCACAAATCCGACTCTTGCACCGGCCGAGGCGACGACGACTGCTGAGGTGCTGCTCGGCGCGCTCGACGGCCTCGCCTTCCGCTGGGTCCTCGACCAATCCTTCGACTTTGCGCGGCACGCCCGCGCCGCTGCCGTCCAATGTGTCTGACCGATTGTCCTTCCTCCGGCGCCGCCGATTCTCCTGTGTGGTCCTTGCCGAGCGATCTCGACGGCCCGGTCCGCCGCCGTACCATCAGGGCGGTACGAATCGGCACCTACGAACAGCTGCGCGAGGAGTTTGCCGCGCTCGAACGGCTCGGGATCACACGCTTCTACCTCCAGGGAGGCTACGACCCGGACCGCACACCCGAGCTCCTCGAAGCCGTCATCGCGTCAAGCCATTAGCGTTGCGCCCGTGAGCAACACGATCCTTGACATCGGTGGGCCGATACGGGTCACGGAGTACGGGGGCGACGGACCACTGATCCTCCTCGTTCACGGCCTCGGCGGATCGACAGAGAACTGGGACGTCACCGGCCCGTTGCTCACCGAAAGCGGACGCGTGGCCGCGGTCGACCTCATCGGCTTCGGCGACTCGACGCCGGGAGACCGCCGTCCGAGCGTCGAGGACAACGCTCGCCTCGTCGCGGAAGTGATCGACGTCCTCGGCTACGACGACGCAACACTCGTCGGCAACTCGATGGGTGGCCTCATCTCCATGATCGTCGCCGTAGAACACGCCTTCCGCGTCGATCGGCTCGTCCTGCTCAATCCTGCGCTCCCGGTGAGTCGCCGGCGCCCCCCGGACCTCGAGGTCCTCACAAAGCTCATAGGACCCCTGGTTCCGGGGATCGGCGTCCCTGCCTTCCGGGTGTATCGCGCCGCTCATTCACCGGAGGAGGAGACGGCCGAAACGCTTCGCATGATCGCGGCGGATCCCGAGACCGTCCCGGATTGGGCACGGGACAGGCTCACGGATGCCAACCGCCGACGGCGCAGTCACGAATGGGCAATCCCCTCATTCCTCGAGGCCAACCGGTCGATCGCGCGGTACGCGCTGCGCCCTCGCCGCTTCAACAGATTGATCCACAAGATCAGCGCACCCACATTGCTCATTCACGGTTCGGAGGATCGGCTCGTGTCGGTGGATTCGGCACGGTGGGCTGCCGGACAACGGCCCGACTGGACGTATGAGGAGATGGAAGGCGTCGGTCATGTTCCAATGCTCGAGGCTGCCGAGTGGTTTGCCGAACTGGTCACTGATTGGTTGGAATCAACAGCATGAGCTTCGACTTTCGTGCGATCTATCGGTCGCATCGCGAGCGCCTCACTGCGCTTGTCGTTGCACTCGACGACGATGTCCTTGCCTCGACGGTCCCGGCCACGCCACTGTGGACGGTGAAAGACGCATTTGCGCACGTCACCGGCGTTGCCTCCGACCACACCACAGGCCGTCTCGACAATGCACCATCCGAACCGTGGACGCAGCGCCAGGTCGAAGAACGCAGCGACCGAACGGTTCAGGAGATCGCCGCCGAGTGGTCCGATCTCGGCCCGACGATCGAAGCCATGTTGCAGGTGTCGGGCAGGGCCATGTCCGCCATGGTCATGGACGTTGTGATGCACCATTGCGACGTCATGGGAGCGGTCGGGCTTCGGTCACCACACGATGACGAGGGATTGCGGCTCTGTCTCCGTGCTTCAAACGCGATCGCCCCGCGGCTCGATGCCGCCGATCTTCCCGCCCTGCGGATTCAGACTGGGGGGTTCGACCGCGTCCTCGGAACCGGACCTAGAGGCATCACCGTGCGCGGCGACTCGTTCGATATCACCCGCGCATTGTTCGGCCGCCGCAGCCTCGACCAGATCGCCGCGTTCGACTGGTCCGCCGACCCGACCCCTTACCTGAGGTACTTCTCATTCTTCGCACCGCGAGAAAGCCCACTGGTGGAGTAGGCAGACAAGAATCGGCCTGCGGGCTCGGGTTGCTCATCAAACGTACATCGAACCGTTCGGGGTAGAAGCGGTCCCGTGCATTCCACGAGACCGCTGGATGCAGCAGATACCCGAACGCGGCAACGCCATCAATACTGAGGTCGCGCCGCTTGGCGTCAGTCACCATCGCTGTGCAACCCCCGCCCTTCGAGACGGCCGGGTCGGAGATGCTACTGCTCGACTGGGAAACCCGAGTCGAACCAATTGACGATGCCGCCGTCGACCTCATACACCTCGAGGAAGCCAAGTTCCTTCATCGTCTTGACCGCATCGGACGAGCGGTTGCCCGATCGGCAGTACATCACGTAGGGATCATTCTTGTCGAGGCCGTCGAGTTGATCGGCGAAGTCGGGGGCGTAGTAGTCGACGTTGACCGCACCCGCGAGTCGCACCTCGTTGAACTCCTCAGGGGTCCGGATATCGAGCACAACCAGCCCCGCCGGGTCATCGTCAATCACCTGCGCTGCTTCTGCCGGCGAGACGAGGTCAATCGTCGCCGTGTCGCTTCCCGACGAACACGCTGCCACCAGCAGCAACAC
>CBFDAN010000231.1:0-3651 GCA_965602815.1 uncultured bacterium | reverse complement strand
GTAGACAGCGCCCATCCAGAAGATCTGCCGCACCTCCGGCGGGAGGGGCAAGGCCCTAACGGTCGAAGCCTCTCGCGGCGATGATCGCCATGAGACGGGGACCGTTGAGCACCGTCACATATGGCAGCAGATCGTCGACCCAACGCGACACATACTCGGTGAGCTGCTCCCGCACGATGTCCTGGAGGGCGTCATCGTCCCACGGCTTCGCGATGTAGTGATCGAGGTCGGCTTCGTTGACGGCCCGAATGGTGTCCTCGAGACCGGCCTGGCCGGTGACGAGCACCTTTCGTGCCGGATTCGTCTTTGGATCCTCGTTGAGTTCAACGAGGAAATCCACGCCGTGCACACGGGGGAGGAGGTGATCACACAGGACAAGGGCTACCGATTGTCCGGCAGCTTCGAGACTTTCCAACGCTGCGTGAGCGTCTTCGACATCCTCGGCGGCCTCGATCCGGAACTGGCCCTCGAATGCGGCGACGTCGCGGATCAAGGCATCGCGCACCTCCGGTTCGTCCTCAACGATGAGGATGGCAAGATCGGTCATGTCACTGCTCCTGAAAGGTCGGCTTGTGTGGTCGGGAGAACCACGGTGAAACACGTGCGCCCCGGCTCCGATTCGACTTTGATGGTCCCATCGTGCTGGGCAACGATGTCCTGGCAGATTCGGAGACCGAGACCAAGGCCGAATTCGACGCGGCCTTGTCTCGTGCTAAAGCGAAGATCGAAGACCCGTGCGAGATGTGCCGCGGGGATACCGGGTCCGGTATCGATGATCTGAACACGAACGTGGGCTGGATCTGGAGCGTCCGTGCGGACGATCAACGCGCCGGATCCGTCGAGCGCCTGGAGTGCATTGACAATGAGATTCGTCCACACCTGGTTCAGCTTCCCTGGGTAGCCCTCGATGAGCGAAAGCGAGCCGTAGTCGCGTTGAATGTCCACTCCGAAGGAGCGATGCCCGACCAGCACCAGCGTGTCTTCGAGCCCTTCGTTCAGATCGATGTCCGTGTGCAGTTCTTGTCCCGACCGCGCGTACGTCCGGAGGCTGCCGACGAGATCGGCAATCCGACCGGCCGACGCTCCGATGTTGCGCAGTGCGAGCCCGAGGTCGTAGAACCGCTCGACCTCATCGAGATGTGTGCTCAGTTCGTCGGCGTCGAGAGAACCGAACCGGCGCTGATACTCATCTGCCGAGCCGATCCCGACCTTGACGAGACGCCGAGCAACGCCGGAATCGAGACCGAGGGCCTCGAGTTCGACCCGGCGTCGCCGCTGCTCGCTCGTCGGAAGTGGCCTGCTATCGATTCCGGCATGGAGGTACTCCGACGCGGATTCATCGGCGTGCTGGTCGGCCAGCAGGCTCTCCACGTCCTCCTGAAGGAAGTCCACGCCGCGAACGATGGCGGCAATCGGATTGTTCAGCTCGTGGCCGATGCCGGCGGCGAGCTCACCCAGCGTGGCGAGCTTCTCAGACTCCACCAGGTGTGTCTGCGTAGCTGCGAGCTCCTCCAGAGTTGTGCGGAGGCGATCTCGCTCCGACTCCAGCGTCGAGTTCAGGTCGTCGATCTCGTTGTGTTGCTCGACGGCGCGGATGGCTCGGCGAGCGAACGACCGAAGCAGCACCGTGGTGAAGTGACCGGCGAGCGGAGGGCTCGATGTGAGGGCACGGTTCAGGTCTGCATATGCAACCGGGATGGTGGTGACGTCGGTCTCGGCCTCCACGTCGAAGAAGGCCGAGGTGCCGAGCGTGAGAGCAATGAGCCCGAGGATCCGGCCCGCCGTCCGGATGTGGAAGGTCTTCCGCTCGCCGTCCTCCGTCCGGGACAATCGAACCTTGCCCTCGGTGAGGATCAGGATCTCGGTGAGCGTGCTGTCGGCGTGCACGATCAACTCGCCCGGGGCAAAGGACCGTCGAGGAGGACGGTCGAGCACACGGTCGATCTCTTCGATCAGTTCTTGCTCAACCGCCTCATCCGAGAGCGAACGGTCGGAGATGAAGGTCGCTGCAGCGTCGCCGGTCATGACACCCCCAGAATGCCCCAGATCGGCGGTGCGATCAGGAAGAAGAGGACGAGTGACACTGCGCCCACGGCCAGGCCCACCATGGCCATGTCTTTCGTCTTGACGGCACCGGTGCTGTACGCAATTGCGTTCGGGGGCGTGCTCACTGGAAGGGCCATTGCCGACGACGCCGCGATCGCAATGAAGAAGGCCACCAGGACCGGGCTCAAGCCGAGCCCCCCGGAGATCGCGAGACTCAGGCCGATCGGCATGAGAAGGTTGGTCGCGGCACTGTTCGATATGACGGTACTGAGTGCCACAGCAATGAGCGCCAGAACGACGATGATCAGGCCGGGTTCGATTGTCGTCCAGTTGATCCGACTCACCAACCAGTCATCCAGCCCCGATGTACCAACGCCGATGCCGAGTGCGATTCCCCCGGCAACCAGCCACAGAACGTTCCACTGGATGGATTGCATGTCCCGCGTCGTGAACACCCTCGTCGAAAGCAGAATCACGACGGGGAGGAAACCCACGATGCTCGAAGTGATTCCATGGATCGGCTCGGTGAGCCACAATGCGACAGTGACGGCGAAGGTCACATAGAAGATCATTGCCGGCCCGCTCCGATCGAACGATGCCTCGATGTTGATGTCGATGCGATCGGAACTCGAGCGGTAGAAGCGTCCGAGGAGCCACCATGCTCCGAAGAGGAGCAGCAACACGATCGGGACCGCCACGATCATCCACTGCAGGAAACTCACCGAGTACCCGGAATCGCCGAGCGAACCGACGGCGATGGCATTCGGCGGCGTGCCGACCGGTGTCCCCATCCCTCCGATGTTTGCAGCGATCGGGATCGAAAGCGCCAGTCCGGTCTTGAGGCGATCCTCTGCGGGAAGTCCGGCAATCACCGGGATGACGACGGCCATCAGCGTGGCGGTGGTTGCAGTGTTCGACATGAACATCGAGAGCGCCGCCGTGATCACCATGAGTCCAAGCATGATGAAGCGGGTGGACGTCCCGAATGGCCGAAGCATCACTTTGGCGAGATAGCGGTCAAAGCCGAACTTCGCAGCGCCTTCTGCGATGAAGAATCCACCGAGGAATAGCATGATCACGGGGTGGGCGAAGGCCGCAAAGAACGTGGAGAACGCTGGCGGGTCGGTGATCGTGTCAGCACCGAAGGCCTTATCGCTGACCAAGAGGATTTCGAGAAGCACGATCAACGTGGCGGTGGCGTGGAGCGGGATTGCCTCCGTCACCCACAGTACGATGGCCATCAGGAAGATGCCGAACATTCGCGAGCCGACGTCGCTGAGTCCCGGGAAGTCGACGAACCACGGTAGGAGCAGCGCCAACAGCGCCACGGCAATCCCGATGGGCCTGATCGCGCTCGTGACCGAACGCACACTGAGATTGGTCATGGGACGGCGCTCCGAGGTTCCGGTCGAATGCTAGGGGCGTCCTGTTCCAGAGCGCGCTCTGGCGAGACACATGTCGGAGGCTCCGGTTGAACGCCATTCCGGAAGCGTCACCCTCCGGATTCTTCTGTCAGGAATCCTGAGACGACGCTGACCATCGATGGCGCCGATCGGATCCTGGTGTCGTTGTGGTCGACGCCCTCGACTTCGTAGATCGAAGCTT
>CBFDAN010000230.1:0-3662 GCA_965602815.1 uncultured bacterium | reverse complement strand
AGTGCATGGCGAGGCGGATGAGCTGCTCGTCGCTGTCGGCCTCGATGATCCTGTTGGGACTGACCGTGGTGGTCGTCGTAGTCGAAGGGGCAACCGTGGTGGTCGTGGTTGGTGCCACCGTTGACGTGGTGGTGGTCGCAGCCACCGTCTCCTGCGCCGCACTGGTCGTGGTGGTCGATGAAGCAGCGGCAGCCGCAGCCCGCGCCGCCTCGGCTTCTGCTCGTCTCTTCGCTTCTTCTGCCTCGCGCCGGCGCCGCTCTTCCTCCTCGCGCTGCTTGCGTTCCTCTTCCTGGCGTTGCCAGGTGGCTTCGAGCTCCCGATACTCCGCGTTCGCGGCATCGAGCTCCACGAGGAGTTGCTGCGCAAGGGCCTCGATCTCGGCGACCAGGTTCTTCTGCTGTGCGAGCGCGTCATCGAGCATCTGTACCTGAGAGCGGTACTCCGCCTCGACGGCGAGCATCTCGTCGATGACGCGAAGGTCGCGGTCGTTCGCGGCGCTCAGGTAGGTCGCACGCACAGGGATATCAACGAAGCTGGTTGATCCGAGAATCGTTGTGACTCCGCCGTCGGAGCCGGCCGTCATGTATGTCTCGCGTACGACGTCTTCAGCCCCGAGGCGCAGGATCGCCAGCTCTTGTTCCGTTTCGGTGACCTGGCTGGCGAGGCCGTGCAGGCTCTCCCGGATCACGATTTCGTCGGCAATGGCCGCTTCGTACCGAATGTCGGTTGCTTCGAGGCCGGCAGAGACGTCGGCGTTTCGCTGCCGTGCAGCCTCGAGATCGTCGGGCGTAACGGCCTCATCATCGGCAGCGAGGGCGGGCGCGGACAAGCCCAGCAGCAAGAACAGGATGAGGGCGATGCGTGTTGTCATTGTCTCGCGATCAATTCGACCATCGTGGATGGCCCCGCTGCGCCCGCCGAGAACCTTACCTTCTCATCGGCCAACAGCTTGTTCAACTGAACAATCACCTGGTGAGTGGCTGCCCGCCTGAGGTCCGCCGGGACGAAGGAATAGACGGCGTCGACGATGGCGACGACGGTCCCGGCGCCAGCTGCGATCGCATCCAAAATTCCCTGTTCTCGCGCCAGGCGGTGCTCGATGTACCCCGATATCACCGCTCCGGCATCGTCCATCGAGTCCCCGTGTCCCGGCTCGATGCGGGCGACGCCCAGGTCCCGCACTCGATAGAGCGACTCGAGATATGCGGAGGCGTCCTCCATGACAACGGTGGACCCGCCCATGATGTGGTCTCCGGTGAAGAGTCTCTCGGAGAGACGGAAACACAGGTGGTCGGCGGAGTGTCCCGGTGTGTGGACTGCCTCGAGGTTGCGGCGTCCCACGCGAAGTCCATCGCCATCGGAGACCCGAACGTCTGGTTCGAACTCCGGACCCGGCCCGAATCCGAGAACGGGGGCCCCCAGGCGTGCGGCAAGGAGGTTCGAGAGCGGGGCGTGATCGGGGTGCGTATGGGTCGCGATAACTGCAACGGCGTTGCGAACTCCGATCGCGTCCAGGATCGCTAGGAGATGGGTGTCGATGACCGGCCCGGGGTCGATGATGGCCACTTCATCGCCGTCTCCGATGAGATAGGTATTCGTGCCGGATCCGGTGTAGATGCCGGGATTCGGTGCGAGCACCCTCTCGACCATCACTATGAACCGATCTCCGGGTGGGTCTCGGTGGCGGACCGGATGATGCGCTCGAGGGTTGACAGCAAATCCGGGGCAGATTCGCCTTCCGCCGCCTCGATGAAACCGGGATCGTCCGGCATCAGTATCTCTATGTTCCCGTCGACCACCACAAGTCGTGGCTGGATCGGGTCGACCTCCGCCTGACCACCGATGCTCTCACCGAGGTCCGCGGTGGACTCGAAAGCTCCGAGGAATTCGAGGATCTTCCGAGTCGGGAACGCCACGTCCCATTCTCCGACGTCGGCCCGCTTGAGCGCATGACACGGTCGAATCCACTCGGCTTCGACCAGTTCGATCGTGTCCACGATCGGTTCGACACCCTCCGGCACGGTCGCGGCGAAGAACCGGGTGTCGAACCGGACCGGGAAAGGCACCGGGGTGATCCAATTCGCGAAGTACCAGAGCGAGTCGCCTGCGAACCGTTCGTCCCGATCCAGAACATACGAGAAGACCGCCTCCTCCGACGGCCGGTCAGGGGTGACGACGGTACCGCTCTCGAACAACCAGACGCCGGTCTCCTCGACGAGTTCTCTCACAGCGGCGGCGTTCCACGGGAACATCCGGCCGTCAGAACAAGCCACGGCCAGGTGTGCTACGTCGAGATTGTCGATCGCGTCGACGGCGCCACCCGGGAACACCCAGGCACCACCCATGAATCGCGCCTCGGGTGTCCGTTGCACCATGAGAACCTCGAGACCGCGGGGTGAGTTGCGAACCAGGCATATCGTCGCCGCCGGCCGCGGTGCCTCGCTCACGGCACGATGGTCCAGCGATTCGCGGATCGGGCAACGAACCAGCGTCGTATGGCTTCACGAACAGCCGGGATCAACAGCAGAAAGCCGGCGGCATCGGTGAGCAGGCCCGGCGTGAGAAGAAACGCTCCCGCGATGAGGATCATCACCCCGTGGGCGAGCGACGAGGCTGGGATCGCCCCTGCTGCGAACTCCGCCCGAACGGTCCGAATCGTGTCTCGCCCCTGCCGGGAGACCAGCCACGAACCGACGAATGCCGTGACGACGACAAGCCCGATGGTCCACCAGACACCGACGGCCTGACTGAACGCGACAAGGAGAGCGATCTCCACGATCGGGACCACTACAAACGCACCAAAGAGAATCCAGCGCCAACGCACGGAGCCGAGGATACCGGTGCCGGTAGTCTGCACATGTGGACCCACGCGACCTCCCCTCCGTTGATGCGTTGGCCGGTGACCTCGCCGGCGAGTTCGACGTGCCGCGCGGTCTGATCATCACCGTCGCGCGACAGGCAATCGATGAAGCCCGATCGGCTGTGCGGTCGGGCTCCCCGGCCGATCCCACAGCAATCGCCGCCGGCCGGCTCCGCATGCTCGTTTCCTCCCGGCTTCGAAGCGTGGTCAACGCGACCGGAGTGCTCCTCCATACGAACCTCGGCCGCGCGCCGACCATCGCCGCCGACGTGCCCCGAGTCAGCAACCTCGAGTTCGACCTCGAGGGCGGCACGCGGGGCAAACGATCGACATATCTGAATGAGCTGATCTCATCCACCGTCGGCTCCGAGGCTGCGCTCGTTGTCAACAACAACGCCGGAGCCCTCCTCCTCGCACTCGCGGCACTCGCCGGCCGGGACGGCCGTGTCGCGGTGTCTCGCGGAGAACTCATTGAGATCGGCGGGTCTTTCCGGCTCCCCGACCTGATGACGGCGTCGGGCGTGCAGCTCGTTGAGGTTGGGACCACCAATCGGACGAGGGCAATCGACTTCACCAACGTGCCGGGGACCGTCGAGGCCGTCCTCAAGGTTCATCCGTCGAACTACCGCGTTGAGGGATTCACCGAGGAGGTGCCCTTCGCTGAGATGTCCACCATCGCACACAAGGTGGGAGCTCCTTTCATCGCCGATGTCGGCAGCGGACTGGTCGACGCCAAGGTTCCCTGGATCGCCGGCGGCCCACCACCGTGGCTTGCCGGCGAGCCCGGCGTCCGGCAGACGCT
>CBFDAN010000229.1:0-3679 GCA_965602815.1 uncultured bacterium | reverse complement strand
ACAAGGCTGCTCGCTTCATGTGGCTGTGCGACGCGATGAATCTTCCGCTGCTCTACTTCGCCGACGTCCCTGGTTTCATGATCGGAACGAAAGTCGAGCGGGAGGGCATCATCCGGGCGGGAGCGAAGATGCTCACCGCGATCGCGGAAGCGACGGTTCCTCGTATATCGGTCGTCGTCAGGAAGGCCTATGGGGCAGGTTTGTATGCGTTCTCGGGCCCTGGGTTCCGCCCGGACGCCACCCTCGCTCTACCGACTGCCGAGATCGCCGTGATGGGGCCTGAAGCAGCGATCAATGCCGTCTACTTCAACAAGATCGATTCGCTGCCGGAAGAAGAGCGTGATGCGTTTGTCGAGGCACGTCGCGCTGAGTACGTCGAGGACGTCGATCTGTTGCGACTCGCGTCGGAGGTCGTCGTCGACGCGGTGATTCAGCCGGAGGAGCTGCGTCGCGAGCTCATCATGCGATTGCGGTATGCCACTCGAAAGGATCGGGATTTCTCGTCGCGACGGCACGGCATTCCTCCTGCATGACCGGTGATCAGGATCCGAAGCCGACGGAGGAGGACGGCTCCGGGCAGCGATGGCCGATCGGCTTCATTCTGCTGGTCGGAGCTATTGCCCTGTATCTCGGCTGGCGCCTCGTGCAAGGGATCGGCGCTGTCGTCGGTTGGATCTCGGGCTAGATGCCTACGTCGCTTCGGTTGGCTCGCCATTTGGGACGCCAACGCGGGCTGCCCGTTTCGCGTGGTAGATCCGTTTGAGGTCCTCGATGATGACGTTCTCGATGCGGTAGGCGTCAACGCGGTTCGGCTCATCAACCGTCAGGCGTTCAAGCTGACGCTCGCGGGCGCCGGCCGTCATGGCGTTGATCTCCGGTTTCATGTCGATCGCCTGACGAGCGGCCTCGTAGCTTCCACGACCCACGGCACCGACCGCAATGTCAACGGCGGTGAGAACTTCCGCGGCCAGATCGTCGATGAGCGCTTCGGTTGACGGCGAGATGACGATCCCGGCCTCGAGTCGCCTCCGCCCATCTGCGACGAGGTTCGTCTCCACCGCGTCACCAATCGCCTCGATGTCGCCGGCGGCCTCGAGGAGGCCCAGCAGTTCGTTGGTCTGTTCGTGGGTGATGCCGGTTTCAGAGATTCTCCCCAGGTAGGCCACGACCTGGCCGTGGAGCTCGTCGACCTCGTCATCGGCGTCTTCGACGGCGGTGAGCTCCTCCGCCGTCCCGGAGAGCGCTGCCGGCACGCCGCTCTGGACCATGTCCCGAACCCGTGTCCCCATACGGGCGATCTCCATTCGGGCCCGATCCAACGCGATAGACGGCGCAGCGAGGAGGTCGTCGCTCAGGTAGCGAGGCTTGATGGCTGGTCCGTCGCCGGGTCGATCCTTGACCAGTGTGGTTGCCGCTCTGGCGAACCATGTGGTGAACCAGATGAAGATGAACAGATTCAGTGGGTTGAAGATCGTGTGCGCCCATGCGATTTGACGTGGGATGTCGTCGGCGGGGGAGAGGCGCAGCGCGAGCGAGGCAAGCACCTGGATGAATGGGATCCAGATCAGCACACCGATGACATTGAACATGGTGTGGACCGCTGCAAGCCGTTTGGCATCAACCGGCTTGCCAATGGCAGCGAGCTGCGCCGTGACCGACGTTCCGGTGTTTGCGCCGAGGACGAGGGCGATGGCGAATTCGAGGGAGATCAAGCTGGTTGCGGCCATGGCGATGACGATCGCGGTAGTTGCGGAGGAAGACTGCACGAGAGCGGTGAAGACCGCTCCAAGAGCGATGCCAACCCAGACATTCGAAATGGACGCCATCGCGTCGAGGAACCCCTAGTGCTCCTGCAATGGCTCCATGGCAAGCCCCATCACCGACATGCCGAAGAAGACAAGACCGAGGCCCATGATCGTGCGACCGATCCGCTCCACTCGTTCCGTTCTCCCAAAGAAGTCGACGGCGAAGCCGATAGCGACGACCGCCAGGGCGTATCGGGTGACCTTGAAGGCGATGATCTGAGCGGTGATCGTCGTTCCGACGTTCGCACCGAGTATGACGCCGACGGACATCAGGAGGGTCATCGCTTGTGCGGACACGAGTCCAACCACAACGACGGTGGTGACGCTCGAGGACTGGATCATGGCGGTGATCCCTGCACCGGTAGCGACCCCATACCAGCGGTTGCCGGTGAGATGTCGGAGAATCCACCTAAGTCGATTCCCGGCAGGGCCTTTGAGGCCGCTCACGGTGCGGTCCATCCCGAGCAGGAAGATGGCGAGGCCCCCGCTGAGCCCCACGATCAGGAAGAACCAGTCGGACGTCGTATCCGTGTCTGATGCGGAGGGGTAGGTGTGACGCTCCGCACTCTCGGGCGTCTCGCCCGATCCTATCGGTCGATCCTTCCCCAACATGGAACCCTTCTGGTGCAGGAGCCGGGTCTCCAGTACGATCTCCGCATCCGAGAGACAGAGGTGCTGCCGTGGAATCCACGTTTGATGACGGGACCCAGAACGCCGCAGGCGAGGGCGTCGTAGCGGACCGTGTCGAGGTCGAGGCCATAGAGGTCGACGGTGATGAGAACAGCGTCGTGGTGTCCGACGTGGTCGTGTCCGAGATCGACATCGACGAAGACGGCGTTGCCGACGGGGTGTCCGTAACGAGCACCGAGATCCGAGAAACCGACCTGAACGGTGACGGCGAACCGAACATCGTCGAGAAGACAACGACTACCGAGACCGCAGTCGACATGGACGGTGACGGCATCCCGGACATCGGGACGCGGGTCGTCACCGAGGAAGTGATCATGGACCTCGACGGTGATGGCACGCCAGACACGATCGACATCACTGAGACGACAACGATTGCGTATGACACGACCGGCGACGGGCTCCCCGATGTCGCAGAGACCACCGTGGTGGAGGCCGCCGGGATCGATCTCGACGGCGACGGTGTGCTCGATCACATCGAAGCGAAGATGGCCGAAGCGGTGAGCGTCGACCTCAATGGTGACGGGATCCCCGATGAAGTGATCGTCGCGGTCGAGGAGTTTGACACGGAGGATTGACGCACGCCCTCGTTCGTCGAGTCGCTGCGGCGACCTGCTCGACTCGCGAAACCGGTGCTGGCGAGGGCGACGGGAGGGCGACGGGTGGTTCGAGAAGGCAGACGTGCTTCTCCGTCGGGACCTCCGCGATCGCTCGGTGCGGCCGGACAAGCGGGACATAGCCACGATGCGAAACACTCGGACGGACGATCCGGACGCGTTTGTGACGCACCCGGACGGCAAGCGAGTACCCGCCCAGCGCCGCAGGCGCCGCGGGTGCGCCGACGTCAATCCTACGCGCCAGTGAACGGGTTGTGGCGACGATTGAGTCGCGTACTCCGCGACTGCGGTTCCGGGCAGCACGCGCCGATGGTGTCA
The DNA here is from genome assembly GCA_965602815.1 of uncultured bacterium. Taxonomy (GTDB): domain Bacteria; phylum Actinomycetota; class Acidimicrobiia; order Spongiisociales; family UBA5794; genus JAHEEL01. The sequence goes on along the minus strand of CBFDAN010000229.1, from coordinate 252 downwards.
TCGACCGACGGACCCTGGCAATCGAGCAGGGGGACACTCCGAGAGCGCGCTGTCTCGGTTCCTCCAATCTTCGGTGCTGACATGTCGCGTCGGTGATCGCATGGCTGAACACGTGTAGGTCCTATTGCCAACACAGCCACGCATCGACGTGTGCGACCCGCCAACTGCACTCACGCTCGGTCCCAGACGTAGAATCCGACGCCGCGGATTGTCAAGGGGGCGGCTACCGTGGACGGGTCGTATCCGCCGAAG
>CBFDAN010000228.1:0-3686 GCA_965602815.1 uncultured bacterium | reverse complement strand
CCTGGATCGTCAACCGCGCGAGCCGGGCCCATGACAACCGCCGACCGGTAGTGCATCGAGTGATGGAACACGGATCGAGCGGCGACGATGCCGTCGAGGATGGTGGCGGTCACCGTCACCTGTGCACCCCGCTTCATCAGTCGCAACATCCGGCTCGCTGGGGAACCATGGAAGTACAACGTGTGCCCAACCCGGGCGTGGATCGTCGGGATAACGTACGGCACACCGTCCTGGACGAACCCGACGTGGCAGATCAACGCCTCGTCGAGGATCTCATTCACGGTCGCGCGGTCGTAGTCCGCCTTCTCGGGGATCCTCCGCACGCGAGTGCGCTCGGTGGCTGCGTCGTTCATGGAACGATCCTAGAGACGCGACAGGGCACCGACCGCGAGATCGGTGCCCTGCGTTGACCTGTCGTGCGATCAGGTCTGATCGTCAACGATGTCTTTTGCCTTCTCGGCGCCCGTATCGATGTGATCGGTCGCCTTGCCACCGGTTGCCTTGTCAGCCGCGTCGGCGCCCTTGTCGATGCCGCCCTTGACCGCTTCCTTGTTCTTGCCGACGAGGTCCTTCCCCTTGTCAACCAAATCTCCGAAACCCATTGTCCCCTCCTTGTGATCTGGACAGGGTGATCGTACCGCAATGCCGGATCGCGATGCTCGGCGTGTCGCACGGCGACACCGTCTGATCGAACGCCGTGATCCGGCAATAGGCTGTATCCATGAGCAACCCGCTCCTCGCCAGGATCTATGACGCTGTTCTCGCCCCGACCGAGTGGATGGGTGTCCGTGACCAGCGGCGTCGGCTGATGGACGGGCTTTCGGGGAGAGTTGTCGAGTTCGGAGCCGGGACCGGCTTGAACGTCCCGCTGTATCCGGCTACGGCACGCGAAGTGCATGTGCTGGAACCGGACGAGCATATGCTCGACAGACTTCGATCGAAGACCGATGGGTCGAGCACCCGGCTCCACCTCTACCGCGCCGACGCCCATCATCTGCCCTTCGCCGACGGCGTGTTCGACGTCGCGATCGTCACGTTCGCGCTCTGCACGATCCCCGACCCGGAGCTCGCCCTCGACGAGGTCCACCGAGTCGTTCGCCCCGGCGGTGTTCTCCGCTTTCTCGAGCATGTCCGCTCTCAGAAGAACCGGACGGCCGCATGGCAGGATCGGGCCACTCCGCTCTGGGGCAGGATCTCGGGCGGGTGCCGGCTGAACCAGCCCACCATCGAGATCCTTGAGACAACCCAATGGAAGGTCGACGACGTGTGGCGGTCCGGAAGAGGTTCGGTGGTCGCCGGTCAGGCTTTCCGCACCTAGTCACGGAGCGCTTCCCCGAACGCCTCGATGGCACGCAGCGGTGTTGCGGCCAGCGGTGAGACCCGGATCCACCCGTTCCGCTCGGTGACGATGAGGCCGAATGTGACTCGCGTGATTCCTGGCCCGGTCGACGGGACGGAGGTCGCGAATCGACCCTCGATGCCGAGTCCGACCGCGATAGTCGAACGGCTACACCGGGGCGCCGCGCGCGGACTTCGACGCCGAGCCGAACGACACGAAGTCGAGGTAGCCGCCGTTCTCCTCGGACTCGCTCGCGCATGCGTCGTTCAATTCGTGCCCCGTTCCCAGACCTCAACGAGGCGACGGTACTCCGCATTCGAGTCCACCAAATCGGTGTGGGACCCGTCCGCAATAACCCGACCATCTCCGATCATGATGACCCGGTCGGCGCGTTCTGCAGATCGAAGCCGGTGGGCAATAACGATCGCAGTTCGACCAGCGAGCAGCACGCGCAACGCTCCCTCGATTTCGACCTCGGTCTCGGGGTCGAGGTTCGATGTGGCCTCATCGAGCACGATCACCGACGGATCGTCGAGGAACGCGCGGCCGAGGGCAACGAGTTGCCGCTCCCCCGCCGAGAAACGACCGCCGCGCTCACGGACCTCCGTATCAAGGCCTTCTGGGAGGTTCCGCACCCAGTCGTCGATGCCCATCGCTCGCAACACATTCCACACATCCGACTCGGAGGCGTCGGGTGCCCCGTAGGTGAGGTTGGCGCGCAGCGTGCCGCTGAAGAGAAAGCCATCCTGCGGTATGAGTGCGATCGCGTCGGTCCGCGAGTCGATGGTGAGGTCGGTGAGGTCCGAACCGTCGATTACAACCGAGCCGTGCTGCGGGTCGTAGTAGCGCAGCACGAGTTTCGCGATCGTTGACTTGCCTGCACCGGTCTCGCCAACAACTGCAAGCCGCTGGCCGGCCGGAATCTCGAGATGAACATCGCGGATCACCATCGTGTCGTCGTCGTACCCGAAGGTCACGCCGCGGAGTTCGATCTCACCGGCCACCGGAGCCGCAAGATCGACTGCGCCGGGACGCTCGACGACGTATGCCTCGACATCGAGCAGATTGAACAGCTTCGCAAGCGCGGCGATGGCCGCCTGAAGCAGGTTGTACACGTTCGCCAGGTTCACGATCGGCTGGAAGAACCAGTCGAGGTAGAGGAGGAACACGACCAGCGTTCCGAAGGTCAATGATCCGTCGATAACTCGGATGCCACCGATCACGAGAACGGCGGCGATCGCCACAACACGCAGGAACCCCACCGCAGGGAAATACCAGGAAATCGCTTTCGCGGAGCTCATGTTGGCCCGGTAGTGGGCCTCGTTCACACGACCGAACGAAGCCGCCTGAACCTGCTCCTGCGAAAACGCTTGCACAACCCGAACGCCGGCGATCCCCTCCTGCAGCCCTGCGAGGACACGGCCGATCCGCTCCCGAACCTGACCGTATGCTTTCGAGGCTTGGCGCTGGAAGATCATCGTCACACCGATTAGCACAGCGATCACAGCGAAGGTCGCCGCAGCCATCGGCCAGTCGACGAGGACCATCGCGATCGCGACCCCAACCACAGTGAGGGCGTTCGAAACCGCCATCACGGCGCCATCACCCGCAAATTCCTGCAACGACTCGATGTCCGACGTCATGCGACTCACGAGCACCCCGCTCTTGGATCGCGAGAAGAACGCCGTGTCGGAACGGATGAGGTGGCCGAAGACCACACTGCGGAGCTTCAGAAGGTACTGCTCACCGACCCATGCAACCCCGTAGCGAGAGATCTTGACGAACACGTACTGGACGACGAGAAGACCCATGAACGTCAGTGCGGCAATCGTCACCACTTGTTTGTCGCCTTCAGCGACGCCGCGATCGATACCGACCCCGACCGTCAGCGGACCCGCGAGACGAGCCGCCGTCCCAAGCGCCGCGGCAACGAAGGCGCCGAGCGCGGGCCACTTCAGCGATCGGCCGAGGCGTGTGGCTCGCGTGAGGAGTACACGCCGACTGTCGGCCACGCGGTCGCCCGAGTTCTGCACGGATCTCATCGCGCTCGTCCCGCAGCAGAGCGATCGTCATGAGCGAGCACCTCGCCGTATCGAGGGATCGTTTGAAGCAGTTCTTCGTGGGTACCGACGCCAGCGATTGCACCATCCTCGAGGAACACCACGAGGTCGGCGAGTGCAAGTGTTGACGTGCGGTGAGCGATAATCAGCGTGGTCCGGCCGGCCATGACATGGCGCAGCGCCTCCTGAATTTCCGACTCCACGACGGCATCAACTGACGAGGTCGCGTCATCGAGGATGAGAATCCGGGGGTCCCGCAACACACTCCTGGCCAGGGCAACCCGTTG
>CBFDAN010000227.1:0-3693 GCA_965602815.1 uncultured bacterium | reverse complement strand
GGCGCAACGGGTGTTGTCCTGGAGATCGACAAACAGACCGGGCGTATCTGGGTGCGCAAGGCCGCGTTGGCGGTCGACGCGGGTCGGGCGATCAACCCGGACCTCGTCAAGGGTCAGATCACCGGGGGGCTCGTCCAGGGCCTCGCCACCGTCCTCTACGAAGACATGCGGTTCGACGAAGGCGGGAAGATGATGAACCCCACCTTCACCGACTACAAGATCCCGACAGCATTCGATATCCCGGACGAGATCATTCCGATCATCGTTGAGGTGCCCCAGCCGGACGGACCGTTCGGTGCGAGGGGTGTGGGGGAGCACACGATGATCGCTGCGGCCCCTGTGATTGCCAATGCCGTGTACAACGCGCTCGGTGTCCGCATCAAGTCCATGCCGATCACCCAAGAGAAGGTTGCCATGTCGCATCTCGAGAAGTCCAAGTCCGAACACAAACGGGAGGAGTAGACCGCCGATGTCCGTCGATCTAGAGAAGATCCTTCGACCGGTAGATTCGCCGATGGAGCCCTACGAGCCAAAGTACATGTTGCTCGCCAGCGGCGAAGCGGCTGTGGTGAGAGAAGTCGACCGGGATGAGATCCCGGACCTCCTGAAGTACGTTGAGCCGCTGCTCCACGTCGAGCGCGACTACTACGACGTGGTTGCCTCGCGGGTCTACGCCGAACTCCTTGGCCACTACCAGTACCGATTCCAGGATCAGTACGTGCTCGCAGTGCAGATCGACGGCGAGTTGGCCGCGATCGTCAACGGCCGCCAGGTCAATCCGAAACTCGGTCTGTCCCTGCACACGCTCGCGTTCCGGCGAGGGCTTCGTGTTGGTGCGCACGCCTTCGCGGCGAAGATGGAGTACCACTTCGACCAGCTCGGTCATCACGAGGTCCTGATCGTTGCCGAATCGCCCATCGGGTTCCGCCGGTGGATGATCGAGTACAAGCTCGAGAAGCGGTTCGATGTGCCTCATGAGTTGGGCGGTGTCCCTTCGTGGGCGTTGACGCGTGAGCTGTTCGATCGTGCCCGTTCCAGCCTCGTCGTGGGGCGCCGACCAGTGCCACCGGAGCTCCTCGAGAAGGCACAGGCCGCGATCCTCCGACGCCTGCGCTCGACCCACTCGCCGCGACGCGTGCGAAGTACGACCCGACTGCAACCGCGCTGATGATCGAGCGGTGGGAGATGGAGGAGAGGTCGAAGGATGCGTGATGTCTACGTAGCAGGGATCGGCATCACCACCTTCACGCGGCTGGAGTACGCGCTCTCTGAGATCGCCTCGTATGCCTCAATGATGGCGCTCAAGGACGCCGGTGTGACCGAGGTTGACGATGTATACGTCGCCAACATGGGCGGTGCCAGGGTGAACCACCAGACGGCGCTCGCCAGTGCGGTGGTCGACAGCCTCAGTCTCACTCCGGCCGGCGCCGCTGCCATCGAGAACGGTCCGGCATCGGGCGGGTCGGCGATCAAGGCCGGGTTCCAGGCAGTCGCATCTGGTATGGACGACATTGTTCTCGTGGCCGGTGCAGAACGGATGCGCGAGGTCAACAACCTCGAGGCAACCGACTTCGTCGCAACCCTGACACACCCGATTGCGGAGTACATCTACGGCGTGACCCTTCCGGCGCACGCCGCGATGTTCGCTCGGCTCTACATGGACAAGTACGGCGTCACGGAACGTCACCTCGCAATGGTCGGGGTGAAGAACCAGAACGCGGCCCTCAACAACGAGTGGGCGCATCTCCAGCAGGAGATCACCCTGGAGGGCATCCTGGACTCGCCGGAGGCGATGACCAACAACCCGTACGTTGCTGAGCCGTTGCGGTTCTTCGATGCGTGCCCCGTTTCTGACGGCGGCGCCGCCCTGATCCTGGTCTCGAAGGAGAAGGCCAAGGAGCTTGGGAGGCCGTTGGTCAGGATCAGCGGTGTCGGGCAGGCAACCGATACCCACGCCGTGTTTGAGCGTGAGGATCCGACGGATCTACTCGCGGTCCGCAAGGCAGCTGCCGACGCATTCGCGATGGCCGGCCTCACGCCCGAGGATGTCGATGTTGCGGAGTTGCACGACGCCTTCACGATCCTCGAGATCGCTGAGAGCGAAGAAGTCGGGTTCTTCCCGAAGGGCGAGGGCCATATCGCCTTGGAGAAGGGTGAGACGGCGCTCGGCGGGAAGATCCCCATCAATGTTGGAGGTGGCCTCAAAGGGCGCGGTCACCCGGTCGGGGCGACGGGTATCGCCCAGGCGTGGGAGATCGTCACGCAGCTTCGCGGTGACGGCGGTTCGCGGCAGGTCGAGGATGCGAAGGTTGGTTTCTCCTGCAACTTTGGCGGATTCGGCAACAACGTCGTGTGCTTGGCGTTTGTGAGGGAGGACTGATGGCTCGCGAGATCTACGCATACCGGTGCCGGCTGTGCGGCACGATGCACTACCCGTTCCGGATGGTGTGTTCGGGCTGCAAGCAGAACGACTTCTTCGAGTTCGACACGGTCCCGCTCCCGAAAGCGGGGAAGCTCCTCACCTTCACCAAGGTGTACAACCTGCCGGCGCAGTACGAGGTCGCCACACTTGGCCTCGGCATCGTCGAGTTGGAGAACGGGATGCGGATGCTGGGCCAGTTGCAGATTGACGAGCCGGTGATGGGCATGCCGGTGCAGGGCACGGTCGAGATCGTCCGCAAGGAGCCGTACGACAACTACTACGGGATGGTGTTCAGAGCGGCATGAAGCGAATGTGACCTGTAGATGACACCCGAGAACGGTACGACGCGGAGCGCGAGCGGGGAGCCGACGGGAGTGCCTCGCTCGCCGTCGTGCGGGGGTTCGGTTGTACGATCTCGAGAAGCCCTCTACCTGCCGATCGACCCTGCACAAGTTCCGCCCTCGCGGCGACGATAAGGAACTGACAAGGGGTGTTGATGTGTTCGCCCGAATCGTGAAGGGGACGAAACCATGACCGGGAAACGTGTGTATCTGATGTTTACCGCGATTGCCGCGTTCGCGCTGCTTATGGCCGCGTGCTCGAGCGCGTCCGATGTGGTGGCCGACAATGTGACAGAGCAGCTGATCGAGGCGGGAGTCGAAGGCGACGTCGATGTGGATATCTCCGGCGACGGTGAGGACATGTCGATCAACGTCGAGTCGGAAGACGGTGATTTCTCGATCGACGTGTCGGGCGACGGTGACGACGCGACGATCGAGATGGAGACCGAAGATGGATCGATCGTTGTCGGTTCGGGTGCCGAAGTGCCGGACGGCCTCGAGATCCCGGTCCCTGACGGCGGCGACGTCATGTCCTCGATCACCGCGGAAGACATGGTCTTGGTTTCCCTGACATACGATCTGGGACGCTTCGACGAGATTGTCGAATTCTATGAAGGCTGGACGGCCGGTTCCGGTGACGAGTGGGAGTCCCAGTCGCTGTCGTTCGATTCGGGAGAGGGCACTCAGCGCAACATGATGTGGATCGGCACCGACAACGGTGACGCGATCTCCGTCGGCGACTGCATCGACGTCGACGTGGACGAGAGCACAAGCGAGGTCAACGCCGCCTGTGTGACGATCACCCAGGAGGGCTAGACCGGCAGACCGCGGCGACCGCTCGGGACCTCTCTGTTCTCGCTGGCGGCCCTCGTTTCGGCGCTGCAATCCAGACACCGCGTCGACGAAGGGGGTGTCGCGTCGGGAACGGAC
>CBFDAN010000226.1:0-3697 GCA_965602815.1 uncultured bacterium | reverse complement strand
CAACCGTGCGGCCGGAATCAATCAATCAGATCGCCGGTATCGTTCCGGATACTCACCGATCGGAGAAGACGACAATGACCAGAACCGAGCCCACCACGCAGCCCCGCAGCGCTCTCGGGCGGCGTCCGGTGTCGGTCCTTCTCGGACTGGTAGTGCTCGCATCTGTGGCGGTCGGGTGCGACGGCGGCTCAAACCTGCCAACGAGGGCTCCGGACGGAGGAGCATCGTCTGCGGTCGCTCGCGGCGAGGAACTTGCGAGTCAGTCGTGTTCCGCCTGCCATGGCCAGGACTTCAAGGGTGTGAGCGGACTCGGGGTTTCGTTCTACGACAACGCCTTCATCCAGGACCACACCGACGATGAGATCGTGGTGTTCATCAAGGAGGGCCGGGCGAGCGACGCATCGGACAACGATTCCGGAATTGCGATGCCTCCGTACGGTGGAAATACCAGGCTCACCGAAGACGACCTGGCCAGCATCGTCTCGTTCCTGCGGACGCTTCAGTAGCCACTCAGAATCGGCTCCTCCGAATGCACCTCTAGACCGAGGCCGGTTCCGGAGCCTCTTCCCAGACGCCGTTCTCGAGATAGCGCTCGATCGACGCCGCGGCGACACGCCCGGCTCCCATGGCGAGGATCACCGTTGCCCCACCCGTGACGATGTCCCCACCGGCGAACACACCCGGCATGGTGGTGCGCCCCGTGGTTTCGTCGACGGAGAGCGTGCCCCAGCGAGTCTGCTCGAGCCGGGACTCGGTTGCGGGGAGGAGCGGATTCGGCGAATTGCCGATGGCCACGATCGCGACGTCGGCCGGCACGTCGAAGACGTCACCCTCGATCGGCACCGGGCGCCTTCGTCCGGAATCGTCGGGTTCACCGAGTTCCATGCGCTGCAGCCTGACACCGGTGAGCCAGCCGTCGTCGTTGCCGAGCAGTTCGACGGGTGAGACGAGGAAGTCGAACACGATTCCCTCTTCCTTCGCGTGGCGGATCTCCTCAACTCGGGCCGGCATCTCGACCTCGGTCCTGCGGTACGCGACGCGCACCTCTGCGGCCCCGAGTCGCAGTGGTGTCCTTGCGCTGTCCATTGCGGTGTTCCCGCCGCCGAATACGACGACGCGTTTCCCAGTGAGGTCGAGCACGGGAGTCTCGGCGTCTCCTCGATAGGCACCCATGAGATTGACCCTTGTGAGGAACTCGTTCGCCGAATAGACACCGATGAGGTTCTCACCATCGACATCCAAGAATCTGGGCAAACCGGCCCCGACGCCGACAAATACAGCGTCGTGCCCCTCGTCGCCGAGGAGTTCCTCAACGGTTGTGGTTCGCCCGATGATCGCGTTCATCTCGAATTCGACACCGAGCGCCTTGAGTCCATCGATCTCCGCAGCAACGATGTGCTTCGGGAGGCGGAATTCCGGGATCCCGTAGATGAGTACACCGCCAGGCTTGTGAAGGGCCTCGAACACCGTCACCCGGTGTCCGCTCTTGGCGAGATCGGCTGCGCAGGCGAGCCCCGCAGGTCCACTCCCCACGATGGCGACACTCTTCCCGCTCGACGCGACGGGCTCCACCGGCGGTTCGAGACCGTACCGGCGCACCGTGTCGGCAACGTACCGCTCGAGGTGACCGATTGCGATGGGCTTGTGCTTCTTGTCGAGGACGCAGGTGCCCTCGCACTGTGACTCTTGGGGACACACCCGGCCGCAGATAGCCGGCAGCAGGCTGTCCATCCGAATGGCAGCCGCCGCGCCGCGAATATCGCCGTTGGCGACACGATCGATGAACTGGTCGATCTGGATATCGACGGGGCAGCCGTCGATACACGTCGGGGTCTTGCACTGGAGGCAGCGCATCGCCTCGATCGTGGCCTCTTCGGGGGTGAGTCCGGTGTTGACCTCTTCAAACGACGTCGCACGCTCGAGCGGGTCTCGAGCCGGCATGTCGACGCGGTCGAGCTTCATGAGCGCACGTCGAGAGATCTTGATCATGTTTCGGTCCCGGTTGTGCATGCTCCGCGAACCGGAGCGAGCACCTGTTCGTGCTGCGCTGCATCGAGCGATTGGAGATCTTCGAGGCGGCTGGTCTCGAACGCCCGGTACGACGTGTTCCTGCGCTGGAGGAGTCCGAAGTCGACCAGGTGCGCATCGAACTCCGGCCCGTCGACGCACGCGAACTTGGTCTCGCCGCCGACCTCGACGCGGCACCCGCCGCACATGCCGGTTCCGTCGACCATGATCGGATTGAGCGACGCAATCGTCTCGACACTGCGTGGCCGAGTCACCTCGGCGACGGCGGCCATCATCGGTACCGGACCCGTCGCAAACACCACATCAACATCCTCGGCCGCGATGATGTCTGCGAGCGCTTCCGTGACAAATCCCGGCCGTCCGTACGAACCATCGTCGGTGCACGGAATGACCTCGATACCGTGAGCCGCCAGCTGGTCTTCGAGCAGAACGTATTCCCGGCTTCGACCGCCGATGATCGCGATCACCCGATTCCCTGCGTCGGCGAGGGCACGAGCAATGGGATACGCGATTGCGGTCCCGAGCCCTCCGCCGACGACGACCGCGGTGCCGTACTGCTTGATCTCGGAAGCTCTTCCGAGAGGGCCGGCGACGTCGACGAGGAAGTCACCCGACTCCAGCTCGCTCATCAGCGTGGTCGTCCGACCGATGGCCTGAACGAAGAGCGTGATCGACCCGGCGTCTGGGTCGGCTTCGGCGATTGTGAGCGGGATACGTTCGCCGTTTGGGGTCACTCGCACGATGACGAACTGACCGGCCAGGTGCTTCTTCGCGATCCTCGGCGCCTCGACGACGATCCGACGCACGTCCGGCGCAATGGATTCTGCTTCGATGATCGGAAACATCGCCACCTCCAATACATCAGTGTGGCCGGGCGCACTCGATGAGAGTAGGGCCGATGGGCGGATGTTCGAATCCGCTCCTCGACATGAGTCACTTCTCCATGCGGAGCGTGCGACCTGCTGACGGCTGCCGCGGATATCGGACGTTCGACCCTTCCCCATCGGCGTGCCGCCCGATACGCTGATAGAGAGACCTGAGGAGGTTCGCTGTGGAAGGTTGGGAGCCCAGAGTCATCGTCGTGGGGGTCGACGGATCCGAGTCGTCGATCGACGCAACTCGGGTAGCGGTCGACCTCGCGCGCGCTAGATCGGCGAAGTTGTACATCGTCACGGTCGTGCGCCCGCCGGAGGGGTGGTGGGGCATTGTCGGGTCGCCGCCAACTGCCGAGGCGCTCGGAGATTCGTTGTCCGACGCCCAACGCGACGTGCTTGATCGGGCGCTGCGGGCGGCGGACTTCTCCGACATCGACTACGAGACACAGGAGGAGATCGGAGAGCCGTCGTCGCGGCTCATCGACGTCTGCAATCGGGTCGATGCCGATATTCTCGTCGTCGGTCGGCGCGGCTCCGGGTTGTTCAGGAGGATGGTCGTTGGATCCGTGGCGAACCACGTCGTACACGAGGCTCCCTGCCCCGTGCTGGTGGTGCCGTAGCCACGTAGCAGGTAGGAAGTGGGAAGACACGAGACTTGAGGCAGGAGACTCGGCTACTCCGCTGCGCAGCTACAGCCTGGGGACGAGCAGGGTAACCTCGCCGGGTCGTCGAAGGGAACCTCACAGATGAGTCGTTCTGACGCTCTTGAGGCGTTCTCTCGCGCCTATGCGCGG
>CBFDAN010000225.1:0-3752 GCA_965602815.1 uncultured bacterium | reverse complement strand
GAAGACGCGCTGGTAGACGCGAGAGGCTGAGCAGCGAGCTGCCGGCTCCGATTCCTCCCTCGGATTCCCCCTCTCCAATTCCCCTTCGGATTCCTTCCCCTCAGGGGGAGGTGTCGAGCGCAGCGAGGCGGAGGGGGTCAAGCGCGGGACGCGCCCTTCGACAGTTCCCGTTCCGCTGCCAGGCGCTGAGGGAAGGGGTCAGGCGATCCCGCGACCCGCGGAGGACACCCACGGGCGGAACAGGAGCCAGATCAGTGGGAGGCCGCCGATCATGGCGATCGCTCCCATGACCATTGCCGTCTCCAGACCGAAGCGATCGGCGAAGGCGCCATACCCGACGGCGGCGATCGAACGGATCCCCATCGACATCGAGAGGTAGAGGCCGTTGGCGAGCGCCCGGCTCTTCGGGGCTTGCTCCTGGACGAGGGCCATGATGACCGGCGGGACTGCGAGCAGTGAGAGTCCGATCAACGGCAGGGCTGCGATTCGCACCCAGCCGTCCGCAACGAGGAAGAGCAGGAGAGCGGCAGGGGCCGTGATGTGCCCGAAGATGAGCACCGCCCGGCGGCCTATGTGGTCGCTGATCCAGCCGCCTGCGAAGGCACCTGCGACTCCCGCGGCTTCGACTATCGACAGGGCTGCTCCGGCGAGCCAGATGCTGCTCCCCGATTCGGTGAGATAGAGCGGCAGGAAGACCGTCGCTGCAAGCATCATCATGCTTCTCATGCCGGTGAGTGCGGCGAGGACGAGCATGAAGCTACGCATCCCCCGAAGTGCGGTCCTCCACGGCACCTGCTCGCCGTCGTCGCGAGTCTGCAGAGGCACGTCCCGAAGGCGGAAGTAGAGAATCACTGAGGTCGCGATTCCGGCGAGGGACAAGAAGGCGACCTGCTTCAGAGACATCACGGCGAGTGCACTGACGATGACGAGCGGTCCCAGAGTGCGGCCGAGTTCGCCCCCGACCATCCAGAAGCCCATGCCGCGTCCGAGACGATTCCCTGAGAGGTACCCGACAGCGACTGGAGCCGTCGCATGGAATGCTGCGACGCTCAATCCGGCAACGAGCAGGAGGAGGGCAAGTGCTGCGTAGGTGGGCGCCCAACCTAGGAAGCTCATCGCCGTTGCCGTGACGCCGGGACCGAGTACGACGATCCATCGAATCGTCGTGCGGTCGGCGAGGTGGCCGATCACCGGTTGCAGAAGTGACGGGATCTGAAGGAAGGCCGCGAGAAGACCGGCTGCGGCGTTGGTCAGGGAGAACTTCTCGACGAAGGTCGGTAGGAGGGGGGCGAGGAAGGCGGTGAAGGTGTCGTGAACGGCGTGACCGGCTGCGATCGAGGTGACACGCCCGGTCTGGAACCGGCCGTCCTCATCGTGGGCGAGGTCTGCGTTTGGGACAGTTTCTGTCATGTGATGGCAGCGGACGTCATCTTGTCTCCATGATCACACAGTGCGACAAGGACCCGGTTGCGGGGCTGCTCACACCCGCCTGTGGCGCGAGTAGTGAGGCTCATTCGACGCAACGATCGTTTCATGATATCTTCGATAATCGATTATTCTGGACAACCGTACGAGTGCGCGTTCGAAGAGGAGTGAGTTCATGGCGAAACGCCTGAAATACCTGATCGCAGGGGAGTGGAAGGACACCGAGAGCGGCGTCTACTACGACATCACCAACAGCAGCACCGGCGAGGTGATGGCGGAAGCCCCGCGCTGTACGGCCGACGAAGTTGACGCAGCCGTCGAAGCGGCGGCCGCTGCCTTCCCCGCATGGCGAGACACTCCGATCACCCAGCGCGTCCAGGTGATGTTCCGGCTCAAGGGCCTCTTGGAAGAGAACCTCCATGATCTGTCCATTCTCCTGGCGACGGAGATGGGCAAGACCTACACCGAGTCCCGGGGCGACGTGCTGAAAGCGATCGAGGTCGTCGAGCTCGCATGTGCCACCCCCGTCACGATGATGGGTGACTCGCTCATGAATGTCGCCACCGGCTACGACACGGTCACGTTCCGTGAGCCGCTGGGGGTGTTCGCCGGAATCGTTCCCTGGAATTTCCCTGCCATGATCCCCATGGGTTGGATGATGCCGCTCGCCGTGACGACCGGCAACACCTTCGTTCTCAAAGCGGCGTCGTTCGTTCCGCAAACCGCCATGAAGATGGCAGAGCTGCTGGAAGAGGCAGGACTGCCGCCCGGCGTCTTCAATCTCGTCACCTGTTCACGGCACGAAGCCGAACGGCTGCTCACCCATCCCAAGGTCCAGGGTGTGAGTTTCGTCGGCTCCACCGCCGTCGGGCTCCACATCTACTCGACGGCAACGGCACACGGCAAGCGGGTTCAGGCGCTCACCGAAGCGAAGAACCATGCGCTCGTGATGGCGGATGCACCCATCCGTGCGACGGCGCAACGCATCATCAATTCGGCATTTGGTTGTGCGGGAGAACGCTGCATGGCGCTTCCGGCCATCGCTGTCGAGGAGTCGATCGCCGACGAACTCGTGGCAACGATCACTGAACTCGCGAGGGAGCGGAAGATTGGCCCGGCCTACGACGAGTCGACCGAGATGGGGCCGCTTGTGAACGCCGAGCACTTCGCCTTCGTCAATGAGTGGATCGAGAAGTCGGTCGAAGAAGGCGCCGTGCCGGTGCTCGATGGGCGGTCCTTCGAGCTTGAGGGCCATGAGGGCGGATTCTTCATGGGACCCACCGTGTTCGATCACGTGACGCCCGAGATGTCGTGCGGCAATCAGGAGGTCTTCGGACCCGTCTTGTATGTGAAGCGAGTCGCCGACTTCAACGAAGGGGTTGAGCTCATCAACGAGAGCGAGTTCGCCAACGGCGCCTCGATCTTCACCCAGAGCGGCTACTACGCCCGCGAGTTCGCCCGTCGCATCGATGCGGGAATGGTTGGGGTCAACGTTGGAATCCCCGTGCCGATCTCCGTCTTCCCGTTCAGTGGGCACAAGAAGAGCTTCTTCGGTGACCTGCACGTCATGGGCCGCGACGGAGTCATGTTCTACACCGAGACCAAGGCCGTTACGAGCTTCTGGTTCGACAAGGAAGCCATGAAGGGCGACAAGGTCGGTACCTGGGAGGGGACGATCTCGCGGAGCTAGTACTCCCCAGACACAACCTCTACCGGCTGCCCGCCACGGACATCCTCCCCCGTGGCACCGATTCCGGGTCGCGCGCTATCCCCCCTGGTGCGCGACCCGGCATCTCGTCTTTTTGGAGCTTCGAGGTGAGGTCGCGGAACGCCGCCCCCCTGCGTTGTCGCTGGCGCTCCTCCGCGTCCCCCCACTCCGTGTTGGGACGGAGCTCGGATTACGGAGTGCGAAGCGCCGCTCTCTCCATGGCGTCGATCAGAGGGAGGGGTTGGCCGCTGAGGAATCGGATCAGTGCACCACCTCCGGTGCTGATGAAGCCGATGTCACCGGGGTCGACGAAACGCCGGGCGCTCGCGACCGTGTCGCCTCCCCCGATCACCGAGTAGCCGTCGGATGCCGCAACGGCCTCCCACAATGACCGGGTGCCGTACTCGCCCGCCGCGGATTCGTAGACCCCGGCGGGGCCGTTGACGAACAGCGTGGCGGCGTCGGCGATGACAGCCTCGTATGCGGCAACCGTCTCGCTCCCCACATCGATCAGGAGATGATCGGTGGGGAGATCCGCAACGGCAACCTCCCGACGCTCGCCGTCTTCGTCGAAGGCGAGGTCGGTTGGCACTTCGATGCGGTCCCCGTAGGCCTCCAG
>CBFDAN010000224.1:0-3799 GCA_965602815.1 uncultured bacterium | reverse complement strand
CGTCGAAGGAGCTGTTGTCGCTCAATGGCCTCACGTCTGGATACATCAGGCCGCTCGTCTTCTACGGGACCGGTTCGATGGGGCTGAACCCGGCGGGTGCATCGGTTCATACGATCATCGCGACGTGGGAATGGGGCGCCTATCTCGGTGAAGAGGGCATCGCGAACGGGATCCGCGTGAAGGTGTCTTCGTGGCGCCGCATCGGCCAGGATGCACTCATGCCGAATGCGAAGCTGACCGGGGGCTATGTGAACTCTGTGTTGGCGAAACAGGAAGCGCTTCGGGCCGGCTACGACGAAGCCCTCATGCTGAATTCGGAGGGGTTTGTCGCAGAGGGGAGCGGCGAGAACCTCTTCATCATTCGCGACGGAATCGTGCGGACTCCGCCGGTGACCGCCGGAGTCCTCGACGGCCTTACCCGCGAATCGGTGATCACTCTCCTTCGCGACGACGGCTACGAGGTCGTCGAGACGAACATCGCACGCACCGACTTGTACTACGCCGACGAGTTGTTCTTCACCGGTACCGCCGCCGAAGTGACCCCGGTGCGCGAGGTCGACGATCGGCCGGTCGGTGACGGACGTCCGGGACCGGTGACGAAGCGGGCCCAGCGGATGTTCATGGACACCGTGACCGGCAAGAACGAGCGCCACGGGGATTGGCTCGAATACATCTGACCGGCCGCCTTCTACCATGACGGCGCAACCGAGCGAGTGGACGCATGGCACAACAGCCGAACATTGAACTTCGAGACTCCGACCTCCCGCGGCCGGAAGCGGGCCCCAATCCGGAGCGGCGCTGGACGCCGGATCGGCCCGGTGACATCGCCGGAACCGGTGTCCCCTGGGGCGGAGCGTTCGGCACGCCCGGACCAGACGCCGGATACGCCATCAAGCTCGCTGTGGGCCGTGAACTGAACCCCACCGATCACGAGCGCCGCGCTGACGCCAACGTCGCCCTCGCCGCCGTTGCGGCCGCCCGGGCATCCCTTGCATCGAGGGGGCCGACGAAGGTCGACGTCGACGCAGCGATCGTGATCCTCGGCTACGACACCGAGAGCGAACTCGGAGCAGTCCGCGCGGCCGCCATCGCCGGTGCGGCGCACCATCCACAACGGATTCGCCGCATCGTGGCAGGGATCCCGATCGACGTGATCGAAGACAGCGCTGACGACCTGCGGACGCGCGTCGCCGCAGGCGAATCGCTCATCGAAATCTGAAACGGGGCACCACATGAAGATCGTCAGAGTCGACACCGACGTCGACGACATCACGTACGGCGCGGTGGAGCCGGAAGGCATCCGAATCTATCGCGGTACACCCTTCGTCGCGTGGGAACCAACGGAGACCGTGGTCGATTGGGAGCACGCTCGTCTGCTGTCTCCTGTCATCCCGACCAAGATCGTCGCCGTCGGAAAGAACTACGCCGAACACGCTGCGGAGATGGGTGGTGACGTCCCCGACTCGCCGGTTCTGTTCATGAAGCCGCCGACGTCGGTGATCGGACCGCTTCAGCCGATTCGCATTCCTCAGCAGGCCGAAGAGGTACATCACGAGGCAGAACTTGCCGTCGTCATCGGGAGCGTTACGAGGAACGTGGCGATCGAGGACGTGGGCCCGCGCATTCTCGGATACACCGCAGCGAATGACGTCACGGCCCGAGACCTGCAACGTGCCGACGGTCAGTGGACACGCGCAAAGGGCTTCGACTCGTTCTGCCCGCTCGGCCCGGCCATCGACACCGACCTCGATCCGCAGGAGGGGCTTGCTGTGATCTCCCGTGTCAACGGCGAGACGCGGCAGTCCGGCTCTACCGCAGATCTGGTGTTCGGCGTCGGCGAACTTGTTTCGTTTGTCTCCTCGATCATGACTCTGCTCCCAGGCGACATCATTCTGACGGGAACGCCCTCTGGTGTTGGCCCGATCGTGCCGGGAGACCGCGTCGAGGTTGAGATCGAAGGCGTCGGCGTGCTCATGAATCCGGTTGTCCAGGCATGACCCCCCGGGTTCGGTTCGCCCCGTCGCCGACCGGCTACCTCCACGTCGGTGGTGCCCGCACCGCCCTCTACAACTGGCTTTTCGTGCGGTCGCAGGGCGGCACGATGATTCTCCGGTCCGACGACACCGATGAACAGCGCAGCATGCCCGAGTACGCGGCCGACATCCTGGACTCGATGGGCTGGCTCGGCCTCGACTGGGATGAGGGAATCGAAGTTGGCGGACCTCACGGCGGATACCGCCAGTCGGGCCGCCTCGAACGGTACCAGGAGGTCGCCGACCAACTCGTCGCGGGCGGCTCGGCCTACTACTCGTTTGCGACACCGGAACAACTCGAAGTGTTTCGGAACGAGGCACGGGCCGCGGGCGCGGCCCCGTCCTACGACGGCCGATTCGACCTCGATCAAGAGGCTGCGAAAGAACGAATCGCGGCGGGGGAACGTCCGACGATTCGTTTCAAGGTCCCGCGACCAGGCCGAACGACGTTCGAAGACGTCGTTCGTGGAGACGTCACGTTCGAACACAACCAGGTGGACGATTTCGTCATCCTCCGATCCGACCGCACCCCGACCTATCACCTCGCGTCGACCGTCGACGACGTCGACTACGGAATCACCGACGTAATCCGCGGCGAAGACCTGCTGTCATCAACGCCGAAACACATCCTGCTTTCCGAAGCGATGGGTGGGACGGCGCCTCGGTATGCCCATCTTTCACTGCTCATGGGGCCCGACGGGAAGAAACTCTCGAAGCGTCACGGTCACACGGCCATAAGCGCCTACCGAGAAGCTGGCTACCTCCCGGAGGCACTCGTCAACTACCTGGCGCTTCTGGGCTGGAACCCGGGGGACGACGAGACGGTGCTTCCGCTCGCAGACATGATCGAGCGCTTCGACCTCGACACCGTCTCGAAAAATCCGGCGATCTTCGACACCGACAAACTCGAGTGGATGAACGGGGTGTACATCCGGGAACTCGATCCCGGTGACTTCATCGACGCGGTTCTTCCATCGATCGAGGCGAACCTCGATCGGCCGCTCACACTCGGCGATCGTGTCCGACTCGATGCGATCGCCCCACATGTGCAGGAGCGCACCAAGCTGCTCACCGAAGCCGCCGATCAGGTGCGGTTCCTCCTGGTGGATGAGGTTGCGTTTGACGAAGCGTCGTGGAAGAAGGTCATGACTAAGCCCGAGGTCGCCGATGTTCTCGACGCGGCAATCGGTCGCCTCAGTGCCCTCGACGTATGGGACGTTCCCTCTATCGAGGAGACCCTCCGAGCGATGATTGCAGACCTTGAGATTGGCGCCGGGAAGGGATTCCAGCCGATTCGGGTAGCCATCTCCGGCTCCATGGTGAGTCCGCCCCTCTTCGAATCACTCGAGGCCCTCGGGCGGGAAGCCTCGCTCGACCGGCTGAATCGGGCTCGTGCCGAAGTCGCATGATCGCCGACGCGCAGATCACGTTCCTCCCGTCCGCTGACCTCGAACGCAGCCGCATATTCTACGAAGGGCTTCTTGGTCTCGAGCTTGTTGTGGATCAGGGCACCTGTCACATCTTCAAGGTCGCCGATGGGGCATTTCTCGGCACGTGCCGGCGGGAGACGGTGGAGGCGATCGAAGGGGTCATCTTCACGTTTGTGACCGACGATGTCGACGGCTGGTGCTCTCGCGTTGCTGGTGCCGGAGGACGGATCGAGAGCGGACCGGAACACAGCGCCCAGTACGGGATCTACCACGCGTTTCTGCGCGACCCCGACGGACACCGGCTGGAGATCCAGCGCTTCGACGATCCGGAGTGGT
>CBFDAN010000223.1:0-3808 GCA_965602815.1 uncultured bacterium | reverse complement strand
TGGCGATCATGCTCGGAACGTTCACGAGATTCTCGTATCTCGCCGGACTCGGCTTCATCCTGATGGTCGCATCCGCTGCAACGATCGCGATGACGATGCGTGCCTCGCGAGCCGAAAAACCCGCCTCGTTCTCCGTCTCCGGGTGGATGGACGATGTCAGAGAACGTTGGCGCCGGGAACGCTAGAGTTGCCTCCCCGAGAGGGGCCACTGAAGATTTACGGACCGGCCGGGCGGCCGGGGACATTGGGGAGAACGCGTGGAAGGTTTCACCGCTCAGCAAGCGACACGGCTCACCGGCTGTACGCCACATCAGCTTCGCTACTGGGACAAGGTAGCGCTCGTTGAGCCCTCGCTTCAGCAGACCGGTGGCCGCCCGGGTCGGCGTCGGCTCTACTCGTTTCGCGATCTGATCGCGCTCCGGGTTGTCAAGAGCCTGCTCGACAACGGCATGTCAATTCAGCGCGTCCGGCGCGCATGGGACTACCTGCGCCGCACCGCCGACATGGACACTCACCTCTCGGAGATCCGACTCGTCACCGACGGTGAGACCATCTTCGCCGTGGCGCTCGATGAAGACGAAGTCCTCGACGCTCTGCGCCAGGGTCAGTTGGCATTCTTCGTCGCCATCAACGACATCACGCAGTCGGTCGAGGAGGACGTGACCCGCTTCGAACTCGATCGGGAGCGATTCCTTGAAATGCTGCGTCGCGTGGAAGACGACGTGCTGGCAGAAGTTGACGAATCGGGCGGATGACCGTTCGAGTCCTCAGCGCCGGAAGCGTCGCGTGAGCGACCCCAGCCGGTAGTACGACCGGAAACGCTCGATCGCCGAATACCTCATCACGAACCGGTCACTCGTCAGCTGCATAGATTGGCGGGCCGTGTCTGCCTGTGCATCCGACACATGGTCTTCGCTCCCGTAGACCGACCGCGAGTACACCGAGGCGAGGGGCTTCATTGCGTCGTCGACCGTGGCGGCGACTTCGATTGGTGTTGCCGCCGGATCCGGTTCGGCGCCGAAGTCGGTGAGCTTCACCACGATCTCCTCCCACGCCGCCGAGACGTCGCCGTCGGCGAGGCGACGCATGCGCGTCCGGCGCCGAGCCCACGTGAGGATTGGAATGGCGGCGATAACGAGGACCACGAGAGTGAAGACGATCAGGAGTATCGGCGCCCACGAAGCAATGGACGGCGCGTTGGCTGATGGACCTCCGGTGTCGATCAGTTCCAACTCGCCCCGATCGATATCGGGGTCCAGGAGGCCGGAGATCAGATTCCCGCGATCGACCTCCGGACGTATGGGCTCCGGTACCTGTTCGAGATAGTCGGCGATCTCGAAACCGAGCGCTTCGCTGAGGTGTTCGTAACTGGTGACCGGATTCGCTCCGTCGCCTCTCGGCGTGGGGTCGAATGCGATCCAGCCGACTGCGGGGATCCACAGCTCGACCCAGGAGTGTGCGTTGTTGTCGAGCACAACTACTTCGTTTGTGGCGGTCTGACGACCCGGCGTGAAGCCGAGCACCACGCGAGTCGGGATTCCAATGCTGCGGGTCATCACGGCCATCGAGGTGGCGAACTGCTCGCAGTAGCCCCTGCGGTAGGATTCGTTCTCGACAGAATCGTCGAACAACCAGGTTGCGAGCAGATCCTCCGAGTGGCCTTGATCTACCTCGAGGTCGTAGACGAAACCGCCCGCCTCGCGGAACCAATGCTCGATCGCGAGGCCCTTTTCGAACGGTGTCGTCAGCCGCTCTGTCAGGTCGATCGCTTGCACCCGGACTTGAGGATCGATGTCCTCCGGCAGATCGGTATACCGGTCGGCGTCCGGGAGCTCCCGGAATTCGATGTCGCCGATCGGCGGGAGGTTCTCGCCTGCGTTCGAGGCGGCGGTGAACAGCGGCGAGAAACCGCCGCCCGGGTCTCCCGAGATCTCTTCGGGCCTGACCTCCGGCACTTCGGAGCGAACCTGGTACACCATGTTGCGGTACGTACGGTCTCCGCGAAAGACGAGCGCTGTGTCGGCTCGCCTGATCCGAAACGCCTCTGCCTCATTCCCAGCCGCGCCGGCGACCGCGTACGGCGCCGGCAGCCACTCCTGAGCGAGTGCGAGGATCTCGACATCGGCTATGAGGGAACGGGTCGCTCCGGCGTACTCGTGTCCCGGCTGTTCACGCGGATCCTCATCCAATGGGAACACCTCAGGTCGAAATGCCGACCACTGGCCGTTGCGATACGTATCGAGCGTCAGGAGACGGAAGTAGATCTCACCGGGCGGTACGTCCCCATCGAGCCTTGCGCGAAACAGCGGAATCCCCTCTTGAGAGACCAGACCGTCGTGAATGCCAACGTAGGGGTTGTAGGAGACGCTTCCGTAGAAACCGCCACTCAACCCGCCTGGTGTTCGCCAAGTGACCATGCCGTCGCGAGGCACGCTCGATCCAAGCAGCCCCGTCCCAAAGACAGCGACCGCTACGGCCACGGCCACGAGAAGTGCCGCCGCCGGTGCCGGTGCCCTTGACGGAGTCC
Source organism: uncultured bacterium (assembly GCA_965602815.1). Taxonomy (GTDB): domain Bacteria; phylum Actinomycetota; class Acidimicrobiia; order Spongiisociales; family UBA5794; genus JAHEEL01. Next base: position 1,281 of record CBFDAN010000223.1, on the reverse strand, counting down.
TGCGTCGGCTGCTCGCCATCCGCCCGGCGCCGCGGTCCCGTTCGTCGTAGGCAACGGCGAATACTGTGCCGGCGACGAGCACCACGAAAACCGTAAGGATGAACGGACCCCCGTTCCGTCGATCGAGCGTCGCGAATTGGAGTGCCACCACAAGGGGCGGGAGCAACGCAACAAACGGGTGGTCTTTCGACAGACCCCATGCCAGGAGGGCTCCGAGAAGCCAGAACAGCGCCGTGAGGATGATGACGATGCCGGTCACCGGACGAACCGGCTCGACCCCGTGGCGGATTATGTCGAAGGCCCGCGTGAGATCGGCCCACAGCGATGTGAGTCCCGCCGGAGTTGGGAAGAAGAAGATAGATTCAGAAGGTGCCGCAAATCGCGCCGCCGCGAGGAAGAGTGCGGCGGCGTTGATCAGCACCACGATGAACGTGCGAAGGCGGTACGTGATTGCCGTCCAGGTGACGACCAAGCCGATGATGAGACCGGAGAGCACGACGAGTTGCCATTTGGCGCCGCTCCCCGTCGGGAGGAGGAGCCGTCCGAGTTGCCAGAAGGCGAACCCGACGGATGCGAGACCGGCTACCCAGCTGTAGCGGTAGACCACGACCGCTCCATCCCTTGTTTCCACGCCCCGGACCATCGATCCGGCGCCTGCGATGAGATCGTTGTTGCTCCGGTGCGAGCGAATTGGACGAGTGTGTCGTTCGAACTCGAGCAGGAGGACATCACGATCGTCCGGTAGAAGTCGTTCCCGAGGATCCGGTACATGCCAAGCACCGGATCGTCCGGCACCCCGGTCACCATCACGAGCACCCCGCCGGCTATGCCGTTGCGTCGCAATCGAGACAGTGCGCTCTTGAGATCGACGACCGAAGCCGGTTGGACCGCAGAGAGTTCCTCCATCGCGATCCCGTAGGCCTCGCTGCCACCGACGATGGTGCCTGATCCGCTCCCGGACCACAGTGTCGGTGTGTACCCGTTTCTGAAGAGGTGACGGAAAGCCGACGCTGCGCCACGTACCGCGTGCTCGAACGCCTCCGAGTCGGGATAGGCCGCCGTACGCGGGTCGAGAACCACGAGCGCGCGCGTTTGCCAGGGCATCTCGAGTTGCCGGATCATGAGTTCGTCGCGTTTTGCCGTCGACGGCCAATGGACCTTCCTGAGGTCATCTCCTTGCTGGTATTCGCGGAGCGTGAAGAAGTCCTCGCCGCCGGTTTGCGAGAAGCTCGATCTGGACGTGTTCACCGTCGGGTCCTGTCCGCGACCCAGCGGCAGTCC
>CBFDAN010000222.1:0-3811 GCA_965602815.1 uncultured bacterium | reverse complement strand
CTCGAACTCGGCGCGAACTGCCCGATGATCGTGATGCCGGACGCCGACCTCGAGTTGGCGGCCGAAGCGAGCGCGGCAGGAGGCTATGTCAACGCCGGCCAGGTGTGCATCTCGCTGCAGCGGGTCATCGTCCACGAGGACGTCTACGGCGACTACCTCGACGCCCTACGCGGTCCGGTTGAAGCCTTCCGGATGGGTGATCCGCTGGCAGCCGACACCAAGATCGGAGCCATGATTTCCGAGATCGAGGCGGTGCGGGTGGCTCAGTGGGTCGACGAGGCCGTCGCCTCAGGGGCCCGGATTGTGATCGGCGGCGAGCGGGATGGAGCCAAGCTCTTCCCCACCGTTGTTGCCGACGTGACGCCGAGCATGAGGATCTCACAGGAGGAGGTGTTCGGCCCGACGTTGAGCGTCACCAAGGCCGCAAACATCGATGAGGCCATCACTCTCGCCAACGACTCAAGCTACGGACTCGGTGCCGGCATCTTCACGAAGGACGTGACAAACGCGATGCGCTTTGCACGGGAAGTCGATGCGGGCGTCGTGCACGTCAATTGGACACCGCTCTGGCGAGCAGATCTGATGCCCTATGGAGGGCTGAAAGGCAGCGGCATCGGCAAGGAAGGGATCCGCTACGCCGTCGAGGAGATGACCGAACTCAAGACGGTGATCATTCACGGCTTGGAAGGTGGGCCGACGTGATCAACAACCACACCAAACACCTCCTCGCGGCCGGCGAGACGGTCGTTGGCTGCTTCCTTCGCTACCCGGTCGGGACGTTGGCCGAGTTCATGGCCCTCGGAGGCTGGGACTTCATGGTTTTCGATGCCGAACACGGGACGCTCCAGCCTCGCGACCTCGAAGACCTCTCGCGGGCCTGTGAGCTCCACGGCGTCACACCCATGGTTCGCGTGACGACCAACGAGCCGTCCACCATCCTCCGCTTCCTCGACGCGGGCGCCCACGGCATGCACGTTCCCTGGGTCGATTCCGGGGCCGCTGCGGAAGCCGCCGTGCAAGCAGCCAAGTACGAACCGAGAGGCACTCGAGGACTTGCTGCCACCCGATCGGCCGGATTCGGGATACAGGCGCCGATTGGCGACTACGTCCGGCAATCCAATCTGGAGACGCTCGTGGTCGTGCAGGTCGAGAGCGCCGAGGGTGTGGCCAATGTCGAAGAGTTGGTCGCCGTCGACGGCGTCGACGTGATCTTCATCGGCCCGACGGATCTGTCCCATTCACTCGGACACGTCGGCAATCCATCTCATCCGGAGGTGCAGGCCGCCATGGAGCGGATCGCAGAGGTCGTCATCGCGAGTGACAAAGACCTGGGCATCTTCGTCGGCACGCCAACCGACGCCGTGGCCTGGCGCGACCGTGGCGCCCGCTACCTCCTCACCGGCTTGGAACCTCTTTTGTTGGGCTCAACGAAGAACTACTTGGAAACCGTCCGCAGCACCGAAGGAGCTACCACATGAACACCATCCGACTCACGACGGCGCAGGCGATCGTCACATACCTCGTCGCCCAACGCACGATCATCGACGGGGTGGAGGAACCGCTGTTCGCCGGCGCGTTCGGGATCTTCGGTCACGGCAACGTGGTCTCGCTGGCGGAGGCGCTGTACCCGGTGCAGGACGTCCTGCCGACGTGGCGCGGACACAACGAGCAGTCGATGGCGCTGGCCGCGGTTGCCTTTGCGAAAGCGAAGCGACGCCGCCAGATCATGATCGCCACCTCGTCGGTCGGCCCCGGCTCGTCGAACATGATCACAGCCGCAGCGACGGCGCATGCCAACCGCCTGCCGGTGCTCTTCTTCAGCGGTGACACGTTCCAGCATCGCTTCGTTGATCCGGTGCTCCAGCAACTCGAGCACTTCGCCAGCCCATCGACCACGGTCAGTGACGCCTACCGGGCTGTGACCCGGTATTGGGACCGCATTACCCGCCCAGAGCAGGTGATCCAGTCGCTCCCGCAGGCCGTTGCCACCATGCTCGACCCGGCCGACTGCGGACCGGCATACATCGGGCTTCCGCAGGACATCGCCGCAGAGGCATACGACTATCCGGTCGAGTTCTTCAAGACACAGGTTCACTACATCCGTCGTCCCGTCGCCGATCCCCGCGACATCGAACGAGCCGCAGCAGCGCTGGCGGCAGCCGAGAAGCCGCTCATCATCGCCGGCGGTGGCGTCCACTACTCAGGCGCGGTTGCGGAACTGACCGCATTTGCCGAAAAGCACGGCATACCGGTCACCGAAACCGTGGCGGGCAAGGCCACGCTGTTGGCAGACCATCCGAACTTCGTCGGACCGCTCGGAGTCACGGGGAGCACCTCGGCCAATGCCATGGCCGACGACGCCGATGTGGTGCTGGCGGTGGGAACACGACTGCAGGACTTCACCACCGGCTCGTGGTCGATCTTCGGAAACGAAGCTATGACGCTGGTCTCGGTCAACGTCGGGCGTTTCGACGCAACCAAACACCAGGCCATCTCGGTGATCGGTGATGCCAAGACGACGCTGGACGCGATCGACAGCGCCATCGGCGACTACCGGGCACCGGCCCCGTGGATGGAACGAGGAGCCGAAGAACTCAGCTCCTGGTACGGCTATCTCGATGAGTTCACGTCGAGCGAGTTCGAGACGCCGACGTATGCCCAGGTCATCCGGGCCGTCAACGAGATCTGCGATCCGGACGATTATCAGCTCAGCGCAGCCGGCGGTCTGCCCGGTGAGCTCAACATGGGGTGGCACTCCAAGTCGATCGGCTCGTTCGACGCCGAATACGGGTACTCGTGTATGGGGTATGAGATCGCCGGGGCGTGGGGCGCCAAGATCGCGCTGCCCGACCGAGACGTGGTCAGCTGGGTCGGAGACGGTTCCTACTTGATGATGAACTCGGATATCTACTCCACCGTGATGACCGGCCACAAGGTGATCTTCATCGTGTGCGACAACGGAGGGTTCGCGGTCATCAACCGCCTTCAGGTCAATACCGGCGGCGAGGAGTTCAACAACCTCCTCCACACGGCGCGCCATGAGCGCATGTTCAGGGTCGATTTCGCCAAACACGCCGAGTCGATGGGGGCTATCAGCGAGAAGGTCACAACCATTAACGAGTTCAAGGACGCGTTCGAACGGGCGAAGGCAGCCGACCGGAGCTTCGTCATCGTCATCGAGGTCGCTCAGTACGACTGGACCGAAGGCGGCGCCTGGTGGGAAGTCGGGATTCCCGAGGTGTCCGATCGAGAGCAGGTACGGGTCGCCCGGGCGGAACTCGATGCGGAGAAGAAGCTCCAGCGGCGCGGAGTGTGAGGTGACCGATCCCGGCGACACCACGCTCGATCTGGTCTGCCTGGGCCGGATCAACGTCGATCTGTATGCCGAGCAGGACGGGGCGCCGCTCGAGGACGTGCAGTCGTTCCGCAAGTATGTCGGGGGCAGCGCCGCCAACATCTGCATCGGGACCGCACGTCTCGGCCTCAAGAGCGCGATGGTTGGCCGGGTCGGCGACGAACAGATGGGCGTGTTCGTCCGCCGAACGGTTGCGGAGGCAGGCGCGGACGTCCACCACCTGAGCTTCGACCCCGACCGGCTCACCCCGTTTGTCACGGTCAGCGTCCGGGAATCTGAAGGGTTTCCACGCATCTTCTCCTACGAGGACAGCGCCGATCTGGCGGCGGATGAGACCGACATCGACCCCGAGTACATCGCGTCGTCGAGGGCGTTGCTGATCACCGGAACCTTCCTCGCGCGCCCCAACCTCGAGGCTGCTACGAGAAAGGCCCTCCGCGCAGCCCGCGGTGCGGG
>CBFDAN010000221.1:0-3813 GCA_965602815.1 uncultured bacterium | reverse complement strand
CAATACGGGCGATCTCCGGCGTCCGTCCTGCCCGCCCATAGGTGTTGCGTTCATCCCCAGAGACCGCATCTTGGAGATCAGGGCTGCGACGCTCCACTCGTTTCCCGAGATCGGTAGTCCCCGGTAGTTCCTGGTGGCACGGCTCTCGGGGCGGGTCGCCCGATGGGTTCTCCGACTCGTGGCCGATGCTGTCGCACAGGAACGTGATTCGGGGGAAGGGCCGAACGTCCCCTACCACAGGGGCGGCATGGCCGGGAAGATGGAAGTGGACAGCAGGGAGGCTCAATGGGCATGGCCACCGAGGATCTCGATTTCTCCCGTATTGCCCGTCGCCAATTCGATCGAGCGATCCCCTTCGTGCATCCCCTTGAAGGTTGGCGCGGGATGGCCGAGTTGCTGTTTGAGCCGGAGCGGATAATAAAAGTGGCGCTGCCGGCGATCTTCGACGACGGATTCGTGCACAACTTCGAGGGCTACCGGGTGCTCCACGACAACGTGCGTGGTCCCGGCAAGGGCGGCATACGCTTCCATCCGGACGTCGATGAGAACGAGGTCAAGGCGCTCGCGACCTTGATGACCTGGAAGTGTGCCCTCGCCGACATCCCGTTCGGCGGTGCAAAGGGAGGGGTGAAGTGTGATACCAAGACCCTTTCGGAGAACGAGAAACAGCGGATCACGCGACGGTTCATCGCCGCCCTCGGCGATGATCTCGGACCCCACACTGACATCCCCGCGCCGGATCTCTATACCGATTCGCAGACGATGGCCTGGGTCTACGACACGTACTCCATGATGCATCCCGGTCAGAACAACCTCCCCGTGGTCACCGGCAAGCCGCTCGATCTTGGGGGCTCGGAGGGAAGAGAGACCGCCACTGCCCAGGGCCTGTTCTACGTGTTTGAGCATCTCCTCTCGACGGGAGCGCTTCCGAACTTGCCGGATCTGCCGGGTACGAAGGTGGCCATCCAGGGGTTCGGGAACGCCGGCCGCAACGCTGCCCGAATCTTCAACAACGCGGGCGCACGAATCGTCGCCGTCAGTGACAGCCGGGGCGGAGTCCACGACTCGGACGGTCTGGAGTTGACGCAGGTCGAACTTCACAAGGACGAGACCGGATCGGTGATCGAGACGCCGGGCACCGACCCGCTCGATCATCTCGAAGTGCTCAGAGTCCCTTGCGATGTGCTGATCCCGGCGGCGCTGCAGACCCAGATCACCACTGCGAACGCCGGGCAGGTTGAGGCCAAGGTCGTCATCGAGGCGGCCAACGGGCCGACCACGCCCGAGGCGGATGATGTCCTCAGCGATCGCGGCATCCCAGTCGTGCCCGACATCCTCAGCGCCGCGGGCGGGGTGGTGGTCTCCTACTTCGAGTGGGTCCAGAACCTGTCCAACGAGCATTGGACCGAGGACGAGGTGCACGATCGTCTCCGCAACACGATGCTCCAAGGTACCGACGCGATGGTCACGACCCGTGCTGCACTCCTCGACCGCCTGGACAGCTATCAAGAGGCGTGGGCCGCGGCCCGACCGAACGTCCCACCTCTGCCGCGTCCGACCTTGCGGACTGCGGCGCACGTAGTCGCCGTGCGACGCTGCCGGCAGGCGACAGAACAACGCGGTATCTGGCCATAGTCCGCGACTCGGGCCGGTTCGCGTCGCGGCGCACACAAAGCGAACTACCTGCTGCGACGGATCGAGACGAGGCGTGCGCCTCCGATCCGGCATCGGGTGGGCACGTGAGGCTGTGGCTCCTGCCGGTCCGGGCGGGGTCGAGCAAGGGCCCACCGTCGGCGCACGGAGACGACGCTTTGTTGAACAAGCGAGGGGAAGTGGGAAACACCACTTCGCAGGCAGCGCGCGCCTGCGAGTCGGGCCGTTCCTCAGGCGATGACTGGATCGCCGTCGATCTACCTCCCGGTGCCGGTTCAGGCGATCGTTGTCTATTCGAGCGCCCCGTGCCTCGAATCGGATGAGTCAGTCTGAAGCCTCTATATCGACAGCGAGCGCAATGAACTGGGTGAATTGGCGAAGGCTGAAGTTGTTGTCGCTCACAATCACCAGCGTCTAGCGGCCGTCGGGCAACTCGGGTCCGAAGGTTATCCCTTCGATGGTGTCGATCGGCATCCCGAGATCATCGAACGCGAAGACGAGCCGCTTCGACACGGGTGTGAGCGAGATCGGAGGGCCGCCGACATACAGGGCGTCGACATCGAGGACGTCGGTGGCTCCATCGGTGGACACATCATTGATGACGACCACGTTGCCGGTCCCGGCTGCGAGAACTCCGCCGACAGAGAACGAACGCTCCATCACCAGTGCGGTGGCTACGTAGTCAATCGGAAGCACCTCAACAATCCCATTCACGCCGAAGATCGCGGATGGCTCTGCCCAACGATCCACCTCACACACGAACTCGGAAGCCGGGATGCGCTCGGCGCTGTCGTACGTCAAGATGCGGGCAAGGCTCCCGTCCGTGCAGGTCGAAGCAGGGCCGTCCTGGAAGAGAACTCCTTCAGCAGCGGTCACAAGCCGGAGTTCGCCGCGGTGACGACATGCCCCACTCCTACGGGCTCGGATCCGACCGATCTCACGCAACGGCCTCGGCCGGTTTTGCCCTCAGCAAGGAGCATCCACCCCGGTGTCTTCGAGTCTGCCGTCCCTGCCGCCCGAGTCGAATAGTCTTGGGGCGAGACGATCGCCGCACCTCACAACGGTGCTGGACGATCGAACGGAGGAACGAACACGATGGCAAGGCGTCACATCGAGATACGGGGCGTCACCAACCCGACAGTTCTCGAGGCAATGCGGACGGTACCCCGAGACCGCTTCATCTCCGAGAGCTACGGGAACGCCGCCTACGGCGACTACCCGCTCCCCATCGGATACGGTCAGACGATCTCGCAGCCGTCCATCGTCGCACTGATGAGCGACGCTCTCGGGGTTGGACCCGGAGATAGGGTGCTCGAGGTCGGAACCGGGTCCGGATACCAAGCGGCGGTGCTCGCGGCTCTCGGCTGTGAGGTGTTCACGACGGAGATCATCCCCGAGCTCGCCGCCCGGGCGGAGACCACCCTCAGCAACCTCGGCTACGACGTCACCGTCGGCAACATCGACGGATACTTCGGGTGGGCCGAGCATGGTCCATTCGACGGCATCATCGTCACGGCCGCCGTCAACCAGGTGCCCGCACCGCTCATCGAGCAGCTCGCACCTGGGGCAGCGCTGGTGGCCCCGATCGGTCCGGTCGACGCAACACAAACGCTGTACCGGTTCAACGTCGACTCGAACGGCGACGTCCGCTCCGAGAGCCTTGCTGAGGTGGTGTTCGTTCCCCTCACCGGTGACGACCGAAGGCCACACGTGCACCGGCCCCATGGGTGAGATCCCGCAGTCGATGGCGATCGTCACTTCCACGACGAGGGGGCCGTCGTCTACCGTGACCGGCACACGGAGCCCCTGAATCGGGGCACCGGGCGGTTCGGAGGCTACGACGTTGACACACCACTACGACATCGTTGCGCACACGGCCGACACGGGCATCGAGACACGCGGGAACACCCTCGCCGAGGCGATCGGCAACGCTGCGTTTGCGATGTTCGATCTCATGTACGACCTTTCATCGGTGCCGGCGACGATGTCGGTTGCATTCGATTCGACCGCCGACTCACCTCCGGACCTGCTCGTCGACGTGCTGAGCGAGCTGCTGCTGCGCAGTGAAACCAACGACGTTGTGTTCTCGAAGTTCCAGGTCCGTGAATCCGGGCTGTGCGCGACCGTAGAGGCCGCGGCCGCCACAGCGGTCGGGCGTGG
>CBFDAN010000220.1:0-3818 GCA_965602815.1 uncultured bacterium | reverse complement strand
ACCGACTGTCACGTCAAGAGATCTATCCATCGAATTGGCAGCGCTCAACACAACCGCGATACCGAGAGCCCCAGCGAGCATGGCGGCGACGAGGCCGCCAACTCCGAGGAGCGTGAAGAGCCGCGCGAGCCTCGAATCATCCTCGGCAAGCGCCGAGAACCCACTCATCCGAATTCGATACCTTGGGCCAGGGGAAGCTCGCCCGACCAGTTGATGGTGACGGTCTGCCGGCGCATGTAAGCCTTCCACGCGTCCGATCCCGATTCACGTCCGCCTCCGGTCTCCTTCTCGCCTCCGAACGCACCGCCGATCTCCGCACCGGATGTCCCGATGTTGATGTTGGCGATGCCGCAGTCCGAACCGGCGGCCGATAGGAAGGTCTCGCCCGAGCGAACCGAGTCTGTGAAGATCGCCGACGACAGGCCCTGGGTCACGCCGTTGTTGATGTTGATCGCTTCCTCCACCGTGTCGAACTCGATGACGTAGAGGATCGGAGCGAACGTCTCGATCTGCAAGATCGGAGCGTCAACCGGCATCTTGATGATTGTCGGTTCGACGTAGTAGCCGGGGCCGTCGATAACCCCGCCTCCGTAAAGCACGTCGCCGCCTTGCTCCTGAGCGATACCGACCGCGGCGGAGAAGTTCGACACCGCGACGCCGTCGACGAGTGGACCCATGAGATTGGAGTCATCGAGAGGGTCCCCGATCTGGATCGTCGAGTAGGCGGCGACGAGGCGGCGTGCTATCTCATCCGACACACCCCGCTGGACGATGAGCCTACGCAGCGAAGTGCAACGCTGCCCGGCCGTTCCCACGGCGGCGAAGAGTGCCGCGCGGGTTGCCAGATCGAGATCGGCGTCATCCATCACAACCATTGCGTTGTTGCCGCCGAGTTCGAGCAAAGACCGGCCGAGCCGCTTGGCCACGGCCGTCCCCACCTTCTCTCCCATGCCGCAGGAGCCCGTTGCAGAGATGAGCGGAACCCGGCGATCGTTGATCATTGTGTCGCCGACTTCGGCGCCTGATCCGACCACCAAATTGAACACACCCTCGAATCCCGATCCTTCCATGGCTCGGGCGGCGAGCTTGTTGGTGGCGACAGCAGTGAGCGGCGTCTTCGAGGATGGCTTCCAGATCATCGTGTCGCCGCACACGGCGGCGATCATCGAGTTCCAGGACCACACTGCAACGGGGAAGTTGAACGACGTGATGACCCCGACCGGCCCGAGCGGATGCCACTGCTCGTACATGCGGTGGCGCGGCCGCTCCGATGCAATCGTCAGTCCGTAGAGCTGCCGGGAAAGACCGACGGCGAAGTCGGTGATGTCGATCATCTCCTGGACTTCACCCTCACCTTCGGCCCTGATCTTCCCCATCTCGAGGGCGACCAGAGCTCCGAGTGGCTCGCGGTATTCGCGCAGCAGGTCTCCAATGACCCGGACGTACTTGCCGCGTTCCGGAGCAGGCAGCATCCTCCACGATTCGAAGGTGTCGGCGGCGACCGAGACGACCTTCTCGTAGTCGGACCCGTCCGCACGTTTCACGGCGCCGACGCGCTCACCGGTCGCCGGGTTCTCGACTTCGAGTTCGCTGCCACCCGTCTCGAGCCATCCACCGGCATACGCACCGGAGCTGACATCTTCGAGATCGAGTTCGGAGAAGATTGAATCGCGGTTCACGGTTGGACCTCCTAGCGGGGACGCTCGCTACGTGAACGGTAGTCCCTGTTCGGGGGCCGGCCATCGGCAGGCCGATGCCGCTAGCGAGCCGCGATCGTCTCGATTTCGACGACAAATCCTCCAGGGAGGGCAGACACTTCGACGGTTGAACGCGCCGGTTTCGCATCACCGACATACCGGCCGTACACGTCGTTTACGATCGCAAAGTCGTGCATGTCGGTGACGAAGATCGTGGTCTTGACGATGTCGTCGTAGCCGAGCCCCACGTCTCCGAGCACCGCACCAATGTTGCGCATGACCTGTTCGGCCTGCGGTGCCACTCCCCCCGCTATGCGTTCGCCGGTGTTCGGGTCGATCGCGATCATTCCGGAGATGAATACCAACCCGCGCGCCTCTGTGACGACGCTGTAGGGGCCCAGCGGCTTGGGACCGCTTGGGGCTTCGTGGATCTCCTTCGGCATCGGACCTCCCGGTTCGCTCGGGAGTCAGTCTATGGAGTCGATTACCCGCGTTTTCCGCAGGTGCAGGAATGCCCTGTCTCGTTGGGGTTGTCGATCGCAAACCCGGACCCCTCCAGGCCTTCATCGCGGAAGTCCACCGTGGCCCCTGAAAGCCGCTCGATGCTCACTTCGTCGATCACAACCCTGAAGGCACCGGCATCAACGACCGAATCGGTGTCGGCGACAGCGGCGTCGAAGTACATGTCATAGCGATAACCGGAACAGCCACCCGGCCTGGCACCGAGCCGGAGGGCGAGGGTCTCATCACCCTCGGCCGCGAGCAGTTCCCGAACCTTCTCGGCCGCAGCATCGGTGAGAGCCACCGGGGTCATTTCGAGCGTCATTGAACGTTGCCTCCTCCGCACGTCGCCAAACGATTCTATCAACTACCGCCGTGTGTGTAATACGAATCTCGCGCGGATAGGATCGAACGGGTGACGATGCGAGACGACATCGAGGCCGCCCTACGCGGTGTGATCGATCCGGAGCTCAACGCCGACATCGTTGAGCTCGGCATGGTGAGCGATATCAACCTTGACGGTTCACACGCCTCGATCGGCGTGGCGCTGACCGTGGCGGCCTGTCCAATGCGCGACCAGATCGAGACCGACGTGGTGCGGAAGGTGAAAGCCATCCCCAGCATCGAGACCGTCTCGGTCAACATCACCGCGATGACCGGCAAGGAGCGATCGGAGCTGATGGGGAAGGTGCGTCTCAGAGCGAGGGAGACCGCAACCCCAACGATGATCAACCCGCAGACTCGTGTCATCGCCGTGTCAAGCGGCAAAGGCGGTGTCGGGAAGTCCTCGCTGAGCGTCAATCTGGCACTTGCCATCTCGGCCCTCGGGCATCGAACCGGACTGCTCGACGCGGACATCTGGGGTTTCTCGGTGCCACGGATGCTGGCATCCATCGACGAACGTCTCGAAGCCGGGGACGATCGCAAGATTCAACCGCTCCAGGCGGCCGGACTCGAAGTCGTTTCGACCGGACTCCTCCTCGACGATGAGGACACTGCTCTGATGTGGCGCGGGCTCATGCTTTCAAAGGCGCTCGAGCAGTTCCTGACCGACGTGGCATGGAGCCAGAACCTCGGCTACCTGGTGATCGACATGCCGCCCGGCACGGGTGACGTCCAGATGGCGCTTTCACGGATGCTCCCACAAGCCGAGATGGTGGTCGTGACAACACCGCAGCGCGCCGCTCAGAAGGTCGCCGCACGGGTCGCCGACATGGCCCGCCGCTCACACATGCCGGTCGTCGGTGTCATCGAGAACATGTCCGGATTCACCACAGAGGACGGCCGCCACTACGCCCTCTTCGGCTCCGGCGGAGGATCGGAACTCGCCGATCAGCTCGGGGTCCCTCTCCTCGGTCAGATCCCGCTCGACCCAAACGTCGTGAACGGCGGCGACGAGGGACGGCCCGTGGTCACCGAAGACCCGGAAGGCCCGGCAGGAGCATCAATCCGGTCGGTCGCCGCCCGTCTCGTGGAGCTGATCCCCCCGGCCGCCGAAGACACCTGCACGGCGCGAATAGCGGTCCTCGAAGAGCAGCTCGCGAGAATGTAGCGAAGACAGAGACTCGAGATAACAGAGACGAGACAACGGACAAAGACCGGAGAGATTGGAGCATCTCG
>CBFDAN010000219.1:0-3818 GCA_965602815.1 uncultured bacterium | reverse complement strand
CGGAATCGAATGGCATCAACCCGGTGGAGGCTGAGGGCGTGGCTTGAGACTTCGATCGCGGCGACGTCGACACCCGCATCGATCATCTCGGCGAGAAGTCGCTGAAGATCGGATGCCTCGGGTGTTGTCCTGGCTACCGACGCTTCGGATCTGCCGATTCTCGCTCCAATGGTGCCGACCACGCCCGGCGTGCGCCCGGCCGCGATGACGATCTGCTCGAGGAGGTGAGTCACCGTGGTCTTGCCGTTGGTGCCGGTTACGCCGACGACGGGGAGGTGATGTGATGGATCTCCGAATACCGCCGCTGCGAGCCACGGGAGTGCCGCCCGGGCGTCGGGCACGACGACCCGGCTCCGACACTCGATATCTCGCTCGACGACGACGGCTGCTGCTCCCGACGCGAAGGCGCGCTCGACGTAGTCGTGGCCGTCGGCCACGGCGCCGGGGACGGCAACAAAGAGGTCACCGGGCCCGACCGACCGGGAGTCGTGTGTCACTCCAGTTATCAGAGGATCGGCCCCCACGACGTGAGGCCCCTCACTCAGGCGAGCCACGATCTCTGAGAGACGCAGGGTGTCACTCATTGTCTTGGTGGACGGGAGACACGCCGAGTTGATGCAAGGCGGCTTCGACGATCTCGGCGAAGACAGGTGCGGTCGATGCGCCGCCGAACTTCAGTTCCGTCCCATCGGCGAGTGTTCCAGTCGGCGTGTCGAGCACGACCGCCGCCACGATCGACGGGTCGTCGATCGGCGCAATGCCGATGAACCAAGCGATCGTCTCTGTCTCGCTGTACTCGCCGGTCTCGACATCGAACTTGTCGGACGTCCCGGTCTTGCCTCCGACCGGGAACTCGTCGATATCGGCTCGGAATCCGGTCCCCTCCTCGACGACGCCCCGCAGCATCGAACGCATCGTCTGCGCCGTCTCGGCCGAAATCACCTGGCGTCGCCTTGGCTCCGTGGTGATGGTTTCGCCGTCGGGAGCCACGATCTCGTTGACTACGTGCGGCTCGACCCACTCTCCGTCGTTGGCGAGTGTGGCGTACACCGCAGCCATCTGGAGCGTCGTGGCCCCGATTCCGTACCCGATTGCCGCCGACGCGCCGCAGGCTGGGCCGCACCATTCGCTGACGTGGTCGAGCCGGCCCGTCGCCTCGCCGCGGAAGTCGATCGAGGCCGGGCGTCCGAGACCGAATGCGTCAAGGTACCGGTAGTGCGTCTCGTCACCGAGTTGTTTCTGAATCTTGATCGTCCCAACGTTCGAGGATTGTGCAACGATTTCGGTCACGGTCATGACGGGCGGATGCCTGCCGTGGTCGGCATAGGTCTCACCCACCACCTCGATTTCCGGCGGAGTCTCAAACGGTGTTTCGGGGCGAACGACACCTTCCTCGAGGGCGGCGGCAACGGCCACCACCTTCAGGGTAGAGCCGGGTTCATATACATCGGACACCGCCCGATTTCGAATGGCCGAAGGGTCGAGGGTCGTCCGATCCATGCCGTTGAATCCGGGAAGTGAAGCCATCGCAAGAATCTCTCCCGACTTCGGGTCCATGACGACCACGGTCCCACCCAAGGCCCCGGTGCCGTTGATCGCCGCCTGCAACGATCGTTCGGCGACGTACTGAATCTCACGATCAAGCGTCAGAATGACGTCGGAACCCGGAGTTGCGGATTCCAGAAGGAATTCGGCCTGCGGGATCGCCCGTCCGGCTTGGTCCCGCTCGACGACGCGTTTGCCCGGCCGACCCGCAAGTTCCGTGTCCATTACCGATTCGATACCTTCGATCCCCGCCCCATCGTCCACCTGGGTGAGTCCAATCACCGGGGCGGCGAGGCCACCCGACGGATAGATACGAAGCGGTGCATCTTCGAAGGAGAACCCGATCAAGTCGGCCTCCTCGATCGCCCGTGCGGCGCGATCCACGACACTATTTTCGAGACCGCGGGCGACGTAGGTGAAGCGCCCATCGGCATCGAGCCGTTGGGCAAGCTCGACGTAGTCGGCACCGACGATCGGAGCGAGCAAGGCGGCGGCCTCACTCGGATCCTCGACAAGGCTGGGATCGGCGACAAGGGCCTTCCCATAGACGGAGAGCGCAAGCTCGACGCCGTCACGGTCGAAGATCGTCCCTCGCTTCGCTTCGATGGTCTCGTGGCGAATCCGCTGGTCGAAACCCCGTTGAGCGAGAACGGCGGCGTCGGCGCCTTGAACCTGGAACAAGCGGTACCCGATGCCCGCCCAGGCGAGCACGAATACCAAACCCAACGCAACGACGCGCAGGTCGCCGAATCGAAAGGACGTCCGGCTCATGTCAGGCCACCCTCAGCGTGTTGTGGCGGTCGGGTGCATGGCCGCCAGCGTTCGGCCTGCGCATCGTTCCCCTCCCCCGGTCATCACGGCTGCTCCACGAACAGCGCTCTCAATTCTGTCCATCGATCCTCAGGGCCGCCGACCGCGCTCTCGACCCCGGTGACCTCGATCGTCTGGCGATCGTCCGGGTAGACGAGTCCGAGCTCGGCGGCCCTCTCTGTGATTCGGTTCGGCGCTTGAAGACGAGCGTGCTCGACGCGAAGATCCCAATGTCGCTGCTCTTCAGTCGCAATCTCCCGGTCGAGCAGTTGCAGTTCGAACGCGGTGCGATCGAGGGATGTCCGGGAATAGATCACTGCGAAGAACGCCATAATCACAGCGAGGACGAAGATCACGAGGGGCCGGACGACCGGGCGGGTCCTGGTCCGACCCCCTGCGTGTCGGGCCGCCGACCGTGGGATTGCACCGGCCGTCATGCGACGAGCCTTTCGGCAATTCTGAGGATTGCGCTTCGCGAGCGGGGGTTCGCAGCGATCTCGGCCTCCGAAGGCCGGACGCGACCAAGATCCCTGAGTTCCGGGCTGCGTGCGCACACACAAACCGGCAAACCAGGGGGGCAAACACATTCGGCCGCACCCGCGGCGATCCGGCGTTTCACGATCCGGTCCTCGAGCGAGTGATACGAGATCACGCAGAGCCTCCCGCCAGGTCGGAGGAGGTCGACGGCGGCTTCGAGCCCGGCCGAGAGTGCGTCGAGCTCGGCGTTCGTTGCGATGCGAAGCGCCTGGAACGTCTTCCTGGCCGGGTGGCCTGAGCGTCGAGCCGCGGCGGGAACGGCATCGGCAATGACGGCGGCGAGATCGGCTGTGTTCTCGATGGGCCGAGCGCCGACGATCGCAGCGGAGATCCGTCCGGCGTATCGCTCTTCGCCGTACCGTCGAATGAGGTCACGAAGTTCGCCGCGATCGAGCTCGTTGACGAGCTCTCCGGCACTCGAAGGAACGTCGGAGCCCATGCGCATATCGACCGGGCCGCTGCGGTGATACGAGAATCCTCGTTCGGCTGTGTCGACCTGATGTGATGAGATGCCAAGGTCAAGAAGAACCCCGTCAACGGTCCCAGAAGAGTCAGGTGATACGCCCAGCTCATCGTTGACGAGCCGCTGCATCTCGCTGAAGTTCCCCAAGACCGTCCGCACCCGTACATCTTCCAGCACATTCGCCAGTGCATCCGGATCGCGGTCGATTCCGATTTTGGTGACGTGTGGGTACGACGCGAGGAGCGCTCGCGTGTGGCCGCCGCCGCCGAACGTGCCATCCACGATGACTCCGAGCGCCGCTGGAGCAAGCGCTTCGACGCACGCCGATACCAGAACCGGTTCGTGGTAGCTGTTGGTGGTCTGATCCATGGTCAGCCCCCCGGAGCGCTGGCGCCAACATGGAAGCGGGCGGAGTAAGGGGCCTTCCAATTGGCATCCGAGGGGCTGACCACAGGCCAGACCG
>CBFDAN010000218.1:0-3836 GCA_965602815.1 uncultured bacterium | reverse complement strand
GAGCCAGGTTAGCCGGAGAAGGGTCGGGAGAACTCGCCGTCACCTCTTCGGTCGGTCGATGACCCGGGTGTTGGGGGTGAAAACCAAAGAGTGTGAGCGACGACCCGCCGACGAACCCCAGGAACAATCATGCTACGGAACGATGGGACCGTCTCGCAGAACCCACTCCGCCGGTTGTGTGAGGTCGATGATCGTGGAAGCGCTGCCGCCGACGGCTTCACCGTCGAGGTAGACGGCCACGTCGTCTCCGAAGAGATTCTTCGCATCGTCGACCGTGAGGACGGCGGGCCGGCCCGAGATGTTCGCACTCGTGACCGCAAGCGGGCCGCTCGCACGGAGGAACTCGAGCGCCACCGGATGACTCGGGCAACGCAGACCGAGGGTTCGACGGTCGGGGTCGCCGATCCAATCCGGTGTCGATTTCAGCTTGGGAACCACGAGCGTAAGCGCACCCGGCCAGTGTTCCTCTGCAAGTTCGAGACCGCGATCACCGAAGGCGCCGAGTTCGAGCGCCTGCTCGAGATCCGCCACAAGAATCGCAAGCGGCTTGATCCCCGGCCGGCCCTTTGCAATGAAGATCCGGTCGAGTGCATCGGGGTTGAACGGGTCGGCGGCGATCCCGTACAGCGTGTCCGTGGGAATCCCCACGAGTTCGCCATTGGTCACGGCCGCGAGCGCTGAGGAGAGCATCTCTGTATCCATACCCACAACCTACTGCGGTGCGACCCCGATGACGAAGCGTTCCTTTCCGGAAAGGTCGATTCGGATCTCACCGTCGAGTGCCGAGAAGTGGTCGGCAACCACCGCGCCGTGGAACTCTGAGATCTCGCAGGCGATCACACCACCGGAAACCAGCCACTCCGGTGCCGCTGCTGCGATCCTCGCCAGAACCTCATCACCGACCGGCCCCGCGATGAGCGCCGAAACGGGTTCGTGATCGCGTACGTCGACCGGAAGATCGTTCAGCTCATGCTCGGCGATGTAGGGAGGGTTGGAGACCACGAGGTCGACCCGGCCGACGAGATTGTGGGGCAGCGGATCGAAAAGGTCACCGTGGAGGATCGTCACGTCCAGACCGGCCTTACGTGCATTCGCGCGAGCCACATCTATGGCGTCTTCCGAAAGGTCGACGCCGTAAACCGTCGCTGTCGGGAACACGGCCTTCAGGGCGATCGCGAGATTCCCGCTTCCGGTGCACAGATCAACGATGACGTTCGGAGCGTCGACCGCATCACAGGCGATCTCGAAGAGTTGCTCGGTTTCGGGGCGAGGAATGAGTACTCGGGGGTCGACTGAGACTTCAATCGGACCGAACGGGACCGTTCCCTCGATGTATTGGAGCGGCTCCTCACTTCGCCGTCGCTCGACATAGCCCTGAAACCGGTCGACCTCGTCGGCATCCAATTCGGTTCCGAGAATCAGATCCGTCCAGTGCCGCCCCGTGGCCGAGACCAGCAACCGCTGGACCTCGTGGGCAGGGAGGTCGGGGGCGGATCTGAGAAGGTCGGTCGACATCATGCCGAGACGCTAGAGACGAGACACGAGACAGGCGTCTTGATCGCAGCTCGCAGTTCACCCATCCGCCAACGCTCGCGCGGCTTCGTCCGCTGTCAACGCGTCGTGAAGCACTTCGAGGTCGCCATCGAGAACCTGTGGGAGAGAGTGCACGGTCAGCCCGACACGATGATCGGTGACCCGATTCTCTTTGAAGTTGTAGGTCCGGATCTTCTCCGCTCGTTCCCCGGTCCCGACCTGGGACCGTCTCACCGACGCGCGCTCGCCGACCTGTTCGGCCATCTGCGCTTGGTAGAGGCGGGCACGCAGCACGCGCATGGCCTTGGTCTTGTTCTGTAGCTGCGACTTCTCGTCTTGACACGACACAACGATGCCGGTCGGCCGATGTGTGATCCGCACGGCAGAGTCGGTTGTGTTCACCGACTGGCCTCCGGGCCCGGTTGACCGGAAGGTCTCGATGTCGAGGTCGTTGTCCAGGATCTCGACCTCAACGGCTTCGGCTTCCGGCAGCACGGCCACCGTTGCCATCGAGGTATGTATCCGTCCTTGAGACTCCGTTTTCGGAACACGCTGCACGCGATGGGGTCCCGCCTCGAACTTGAACCGCGAGTAGGCACCCTTCCCTTTGACCGCGAACGTCGCCTCCTTCAGTCCCCCGGTGTCGGAAGGGGAAACATCGATTGGGTCGACCATCCAACGACTCCGCTCCGCAAAACGCTCATACATGCGGTACAGATCCCCGGCCCAGAGCGCCGCTTCATCTCCGCCTGCGGCGGAACGGATCTCCACGATGACGTCCTTGTCGTCGTTCGGATCCTTTGGAATCAGCAATCGTCTCAACTCGGTCTCAATACCGTCGAGCTCCGCTCGTTTCGATTCGGCGATCTCGTTGAGGTAGGCGATCATCTCGGGATCGTCGTCATCGGCCGCCATTTCGAGCGCCTCGCGCGATTCGGTGTCGGCGTCCAGATATCGGCGGTAGGCATCAACCACGGGCTTGAGCTCCGAGTGGCGGCCGGTCACTTCCCGGTAGCGTTTCTGGTTTGCAAGCACGTTCGGATCGCTGAGCAGCCCGAGGATCTCATCGAACTCCTCGGTGGTGGTCGTCAACCGCGTGGCGAGGCGTTCATCCATCGTTCGAGATGTCGACGTCGTATTCGGCAGCGAGTGCAGCAGCGACAACGGGTCCGCGCTGCTTGACCTCATCGACGGCATCGTCGCCGAGGGCAGCGAGCAGGGAGGTGACCGCAACTTCGACCTGGTCGTCTGATGGTTCCTTGGTCGTGATGGCCTGGATCCACATGCCGGGGACCGAAGCCCAGGAGAGCCACTGATGCCCCGCGGCGGCCTTCAAGATCTCATATGAGATACCGGCGATCACCGGGATCAGGACGATCCTGGAGATGATCTGCCACACGAGGGGCAGCGGAGCAAGCAGCAGGAACACGAAGAACGCCACCATCGCCACGATGATGATGAACGACGTGCCACAGCGGGGATGGCGCGGGCTGTACTTCTGGATCGCCGCAACGTCGAGCGGGTCGCCGTTCTCGTAGGCGTGGATCGTCTTGTGTTCGGCGCCGTGATACTGAAACACTCGCTGGATCTCGTCGCTACGGCCGATCAGCCAGATGTAGCCCACGACCAGCAGGATGCGGATGAGTCCGTCGATCACGACGAATGCGAAGTTCGATTCGTCGAAGAAGCCTTTCAGGAAGTTGGCCGACAGGACAGGAACGACAATGAACAGCCCGATTGCGAGAGCAACCGCGAACACCATCGTCCAGATCACCTGTGTGCGTGTGACCTGCTCTCCCTCGTCTCCAGCCTTCTCAGCTGACCAGGAGAGCGCCTTGAAACCGAGCGTGAGTGACTCGATGAGGACAAAGATCCCGCGGATCAGCGGCCACTTCGCGATCTTCGAGCGGCTGGTAGCCGCGGGCAGAACGTTGCTCTTCGCCTCGATGACCCCATCGGGTCGACGAACCGCAACGGCCCACGCCTCGGGGGCGCGCATCATCACGCCCTCGATGACGGCTTGACCGCCGACGCTCGCGCCCGGAGCGCGGCTCAATCAGGACTCCTCGTCGGAGGAATCGCCCTTCTCGGCGGCCGTCATGCCAGTGTCGATGCCGGCCTTCGCGTAACGCTTGCGGAAGCGCTCAACACGACCGCCGGAGTCGACCATGCGCTGCTTCCCGGTGTAGAAGGGGTGGCACTGGTCGCAGAGCTCGACGTGGAGCTCTCCTTCGGTCGATCGAGTGATAAAGGTGTTGCCACATGAGCACGTGACGGTGCTCTCGACATATTCTGGGTGGATA
>CBFDAN010000217.1:0-3859 GCA_965602815.1 uncultured bacterium | reverse complement strand
CGCCATCCTGGATCGCCTCGGGCTCGCCGGCCGCGATGACTCGATCTCGAGCGTCCACTTCCCGGTCGATCGCGCTGAGGCGGATCGTGCCCGCGAACGACTCATCTTTGACGAGTTCTTCCGGATCCAGCTTGCCCTTGCCATGCGCAAGCAACGCCAGGGACGCGAGGCGAAGGGTGCCACCCACTCTGTTGACGGTCCCCTCGTTGAGCAGTTTCTCGGTGCCCTGCCGTATCGACTTACCGGCGCCCAGGAACGGGTGATCGAAGAGATCAGGGCCGATCTGATGGGACAACACCCCATGCACCGGCTGCTGCAAGGAGAAGTGGGTTCCGGCAAGACCGTGATTGCGCTGGCCACCCTGCTCGTGGCCGTTCAGGGCGGCTACCAGGGGGCGATCATGGCGCCGACCGAGGTTCTCGCCGACCAGCACTTCCTTTCGACCGCCGACGCCCTGGAGTCCGCGAGGCTTGCGCCGGACGGCGGTCCGGACGCCTCCGGCACCGGCAACCTGTTTGCTCGTGACGAAGCCTCTGATGTGCGTGTGGCGCTCCTCACCGCGAACCGGGCTATCACGAACCTCGGGGGAAGCATCGACCGCGAAACGGTCACCTCGTGGATCGCGGAAGGCGTGGTCGACATTGTGATTGGAACGCACGCCCTGATCCAGGAAGGGGTGCACTTTGGACGACTCGGGATAGCCGTCGTCGACGAACAGCACCGATTCGGCGTGCACCAACGGGTGATGCTGCGCGACAAGGCCTCCAAACATGATCCGGATCTGTTGATCATGACGGCGACTCCGATCCCGAGAACACTCTCGATGACCTTGTACGGCGATCTCGACGTGTCAATCCTCGACGAACTCCCACCGGGGCGTAAGCCCGTCGAGACTCGTCATGTACCCAAGGAACCGGAGGCCCTCGAGGCGGTGTACGACCTGGTGCGGAGTGAAGTCGCCGCAGGGCGGCAAGCCTTTGTTGTATGCCCCCTCGTTGACGACTCGACCAAGATGGAAGCGAAGTCGGCAACCGCTGAATATGAGCGGCTGAAAGCCGTGTACCCCGATCTCCGCCTCGGTCTCCTCCACGGGCAGATGCGACCTGCGGAGAAGGACGATGTCATGCACCGACTCCGGGCCGGTGACCTCGATGTTCTCGTCGCAACGACCGTCATCGAGGTTGGAATTGACGTCCCGAATGCGACCGTGATGGTGATCGAGGACGCCGACCGGTTTGGTCTCAGCCAACTCCATCAACTGCGAGGCCGCGTGGGTCGGGGAGCGGATGCTGCAACGTGTCTCCTCATCGCCGAACCGAAGACGAGCGACGGGGAAGAGCGGATTGCGGCTATGGTCGCGACCGCCGACGGGTTCCGGCTTGCGGAAGAAGACATGCGCATTCGCGGCCAGGGGACGGTGTTCGGGGCTCGCCAGTCGGGTATGACCGACCTGCGGCTTGCCGATCTGCTTCGTGATGTCGATTCCCTCGTCGCCGCGCGACGCGAGGCATTCGCCCTGGTGCAGAATGATCCCGACCTCGGCGGCCATCCGGAGCTTGCGGAAGAGGTCCAGGCCCTGCTCGGTGACGATGCAGAATGGCTCGAGCGGAGCTGAATCCTGAAAGGAGCACGAGCACCCATGCGGATCATCGCCGGTGAAGCCAAGGGCCGCCGCCTTGCTGCTCCCCGAACCGGCACCCGCCCGTTCACCGCACGCGCGAAAGAAGCGGTGTTCTCGTCGCTCCACCAGCATGTGCCCGGTGGTCTCGTACTCGATCTCTTCGCAGGGAGTGGTTCGCTCGGACTTGAAGCTCTGAGTCGCGGGGCTGCTTCTGTGGTGTTCGTGGAGAATGATCGCGGGGCGATTGCGGTCCTGACCGACAACATCGAATCGGTGGGTCTCGGCGGTGACGTGGTTGGCGCGGACGTCGAGAGATTCCTCGAGCGGGACAACGGAACCTACACGCTGGTGTTCGTTGATCCTCCATACGCATTTGACGGCGGAGCGGTGGACCGCATCCTCGATCTCGTCGCGAATCGCCTCTCGGACGGTGGTCGTATCATCGTGCACCGTCGAGCGGGGGGAACGGCGCCCGAGTCGGATAATCTGCAGTGCACCGGCCGACGACGGTACGGTGACAGTGAGATCTGGATCCTCGAAAAGGAGCACACGTGACCGCGGCGCTTGTCCCCGGTAGTTTCGACCCGCCCACGAATGGACACCTCGATGTCATCGAGCGCTGCGTCGGCATCTTCGACGAGGTCATCGTTGGTGTCATTCGCAATCCCTCCAAGTCCGCGCTGTTCGGCGAGGCCGAGCGGATCGAGATGCTCACCGATCTCTGCTCGCAATGGGAGACAGTCCGTGTCGGGTCGTTCGACGGGTTGCTCGTCGACTACGCAGAGCAGACCGGAGCCGATGTCGTCGTCAAGGGCCTCAGGGCCATGACCGACTTCGACTACGAGTTCCAGATGTCCCAGATGAATCGCCATCTATCTGGGATCGTCACCCTGTTCGTGGCTACCAAACCCGAGTATGGGTATCTATCGTCTTCGCTGGTCAAGGAGGTATCCCGTCTCGGCGGGGCGGTCGATGCGCTCGTCCCGGCGACTGTCGCGGCTGCCATGAAGGAGCGTTACGCATGACCATGGATCATCCGGATCATCCACAGGCGCCGCCTCCGGTGCCAGGCGGATTGCTCGACATGCTCGAGAATCTGATGATCGAGATAGAGAACGCGCGACAGGTTCCGCTCTCGAACAGCGTGATGATCAACCAAGACGACACGCTTGACGAGCTCGCCAGGATCCAGAGCGGGCTCCCCGAGGAGCTTCGTGCTGCCCGATGGATGGTGCGTGAACGTGAGGCGTACATCGCTCGAACCAACGAAAAGGCCCGCGAGGTCATTGCGGATGCGAAGCAACGATCCGATCAGATGGTGTCGGAGTCCTACATCGTTCAGGAAGCGGTTGAAGAGGCGAACACCCTCGTTCGTAATGCCGAGACCGAATCGCGGCGCATCCGTTTGGAGGCGGAGGACTTCGCCGAACGGCATCTAGCCGAAGCCGAGCAGGTCCTTGCCGAACTCCTTCGCTACGTCCGAGAGGCACGTTCCGAACTACACCAGTCGTTGCCACCGACCGCTCCGCCGCCGGTGAGCCAATGACCAGTAGCAAGTAGCAAGTACTGAGTTGTGGGGAGGCGGTGCTGGTGAAGCGATCTCCGTTTGTTGTTGATGTGTCTGATCTGTTGGGGCGGGATGTTCCGGCACGGCCGGTTGTGGTCGAGGCGGTCGTCGACTGGCGGCTCGAGATGAGTCGAATCCTGCCTGATCCACCTCTCGTCGCGGATCTATCCGTTGCGCCGGTACCCGGTGGAATCCTGGTGCGGGGTGAGGTTTGTTACGCCGTCGAACACGTTTGTCGGCGGTGCCTTTCCGACTTCGTCGATGACGGCTGTGAGCCGGTCACGGGCCTCTTTGAATTCAATCCCGGCGAGGATGCCTACCCGATCGAGGGGACCACTGTCGACCTCGAACCGTTCCTACGCGACGACACGCTGCTCGGCCTTCCGCTCCTCCCGATCTGCAGCGATTCCTGCGAGGGACTTGTGAGTACAGTAGAAACGGACTTGAATACCGACTCCCCGGGCGAACGGGACGACACCGGCTCACCATTCGCCGTGCTGCGCGATCTTCTCCCGCCCGGAGACTGACGAAACGAGGTTCTCCCGATGGCAGTCCCGAAGAAGAAGATGTCGCGATCCCGTACTCGCCGACGCAAGGCACAGTGGAAAGTGTCGAGTCCGACGTTGGCCACTTGCGCCCAGTGTGGTGCCAAACACATCCCGCACCGTGTG
>CBFDAN010000216.1:0-3863 GCA_965602815.1 uncultured bacterium | reverse complement strand
GTTCACGTCCGTGCCAGAGACGCTTGATGCCCGTCCACGACAGAATCGCGAGACCGCTGAGCAGCGACGAATACGGCTCAGGCGGAGGCGGGTCCGGCATGTCCGGGGAATTCGGCGTGGGACGCTCCGCGAGGGTGGTACCTGCCCCGCTCAGACCCAACTCCGAACGCTCGCGTCATAGGTTGTGATCTCGACGGTGGCCCGCGCCAGCATGCTTGGCCTCCCTGCACCGGACCCGACCCGCCTCGAGCGCCGTGCGTCGCCTATGACACAACAAACGAGGATCCTGGCTCGATCGTTCCCTTGAACCCCCGCTTCGATTCCCCTCAAGGCGACCGCGACCCGGTCTGGCGAAGCCCGCAGATCCGCTCCGCCCACGCATTCGCCTTGGTGCAACAGTCAGCCAGACTCGTCCAGGCTGTCGATCCGATCGAGAAGATCCAAGGAATCAGAGGCGGTGTCGGCGACCGGTCCGGGCGTTGCCGCCATTTCGGTGAGCATCGGCCGCGCCCGTGATCCACCAATATCGGCGACCAGTCTGACCATTTGCGGAGTTGCAACCCCGGAGGCATAGGCCTCATCGATGAGGTCAAGGGAACGGTCCCCCGCCCTGACGAGCGACATGCCGGCCAGCATCCGCTCTTGCTCATCGCCGCCTGCCATCGCGTCGAGCAGCGTCGCTCCGGCTCGCGATGAACCGAACGCGCGCCAGGCAAGACCGGCACGAATCAGGTTGGCGGATCGTCCAAAGTTCATGGTGTCAGCCTACGAGCTACAGCTTGTCCCAGAGGTCGTGTTGGTCCCAATACGCCGGCTGGTGGGTCGACGTGTGGTCGAACCAGCCGTGGCGCTCCTCCTCGATACTGAAGTCGTTCGTGCGGAATCGCTGCCCGCCACGGTCGAGGAGGATCACGAGGTCGAAGTTGACGCGAACGTCGATAACCCGTTGAACCTTCGAGAAACTGGGGAACCAGCGTTTGTGAACGGGCCATCCCATCAGCACCAGACGGTTGAACGCGACACCCTTCTTCGTTGCGTGGTGCGCCACGGTTCCCCCGTGGCTGTGCGCGAAGAAATCGGGAGACGCAAGGCCCTGGTCATCAATCCACTGCTTCAGCAGCAGGGCATCGGCGCGCCTGGCAGCATCGGAGTAGGCGCCGGTCCACGTGAAGCTCTCGTCATGCACGTCCAAGTCGGGTCGATTGGTGGCGAGAGCCCCATGGAAGTCGCCGCCCGGTTGGTACCACGCGGCGTCCGAGGCGAACGTGCCGTGTGTGATCACGGTCGTATTCGACTCGCGGTTTCGCTTCTTCGAATCTGGCTGGGGAATGACCCGTTTTGTGACCTCTGAATCCTTCGGATCGATGTTGGCGAGTGCGGTCTGCGCGAGGCGAGCCACGAGAGGATCGTCCGACTCACACTCCGCCTCCAGCGTTGCGCGGATCCGCTTGCGCAATCGTGTCGTCTCTCTGGCTCCCGCGGCAGCCGAAACTCGCACCAGCGGGTGAGGGCTGTACATCGCAGCTTCGAAGAGGGCCGCCGCCCCCTCCACCGACGGACGCTGGTATAGATCGTCGACCGTCTTCGCCATCTCGTCTTGCAGCCGCGGGGCCGGGTCCGATTCGAGTTCCTTGGTAGAGACACCGAGGCGTTGGGTGGCCTCGTCGACCGTGAGCCGACGTGTTCGCTGCAGGGCACCAAGGTCGGGGAGCGCGAACTCGGAGCCGCCCTTCTTCTGCCACTGCTTCGTCTCTTCGCTCACACCAAGCACACCGGCACGCGCCGAGAGAAGCAGCGCCGACTGCGAAGCAGCTGCTGGCTGGGTCGATTCCGAATCGACGTGTGGCGTGACGGTGAAGGCATCCCGCGGATCGATGGGATCGGGCACCTGATAGCGCATGCGGGACTCCTCTCATCATCTCCATCTCGACAACCGCTGCGACCCATGTCCCGTTCGCTACTTCAGCCGGTCATTGCTACCGACCGACGGGCGCGATTCGGGTGATGGTCTATCGAAATGTCTATCCATAGGTATACACGACCGATGTGACAGATGGCCGCTTCAGAATCCGACCTTTGTGTCACCGAAGGCGAATCAACCGGTGCATTCGTCGAAATGCGAGGCCAGGTCGAGGTCCTTGCTGGTGAGGGCACCCTGGTCGTGGGTCGAGAGGACACAGGTCACCTTGTTCCATCGGATATCGATGTCGGGGTGATGGTCGGCAACCTCTGACGCGATTCCGATCCGAACGACGAACCCCATGGCCTCGTTGAAGTCGCCGAATAGGTAGGTGCGGGAGATCGATTCGCCATCCCGGGTCCACTCGGGGCGAACGGAGAGAAACGCGTTGATCTGGTCCGGAGTGAGATCGGTAGGCATAGGCCAACCGTACTCGACAGATATCACTCTGCGGACGGCGTTTGATAGCGACGGCATGGACCCGAGTTGCCGTGGCCGTTCTCTGTCTGCGGCTATCGGTTCAGGAGAAAGTCGGTTGCTTCCTCGACACTCATCCCGGCGCCCTGGTCATGGAGTTCCTCGTAGCGATCTTCTCCGAGGGCCTCCATGGCCAACTCGATCGCGGGCTGGGCCGTGCGCTCTTGAAATGGTGCCACCTGCATTGCGAAGTGCGTTTCGCCGGCTCCGGAGAGTGTCGCACAGCGCTCCGCCTGACCTCGATGTCCCGCGAAAGTGGCGGCCTGCAGCAGCGTGAGGCCGCTGTTGATCGTCGCCCCGGTTTCGAACGCGGACCGGGCCGAAACCCGATTCAAGCCCTCAGCCCGGTCGAAATCGCCGGCATCCCAGACGCAGTAGGCCAGGGCATGGAACGCAGCAGACTTGATGAGGCTGTCGGCATCGGGCCGTTTACCAAGGCGCACCATCTCTTCGCTATGCAGGAGCCGGTACTCGAGGCCCTCGTCGTAGAGAGTCGCGAGGATCATGTCTGCATGCACCTGTCCGTAGACCTCGCCCATGGCGACGAAGCGCCTTCGGCCATCCTCGAGCATGTCCCGGATCTCAGGACTCTCGTCACCCGACCACCGACGCGCTTGGGCCAGCAACGTGATCGGCCAGGCGGTGCCGTCCTCGTATCCAATCTTCTGGCACAAGGCGAGACTCTCCGGAAGCGCACCCATTGCCGTTGGGAAGTCTCCGCTGACAAATGCGACATGCCCTCTCCGCGCGAGGGCGTACGCGAGTCCCTGCTCGTCACCAATCGATCTATAGATCTTGATCGCCTCGTCGGCCCACACGACTCCCTGATCGAAGTGCTGACGGTAGATAGTGAGGAACGATGCGACAGTGAGAGCATCTGCGCGCAATCGATCTCTGGCCTCCACAGGTGCATCCAGGACGGCGTCCAGGCGCCGATCTCCGTCGACGAGCCGCCCACTGAACAGCCACAGGTGTCCGAGTGCCCAGGCCATCTCGAGGGCTTCCTGGTTCGCTCCGCGCTCCGTCAGCCGATCGAACGCCACCTGGTAGTCGGCCAGCTCGAGTTCGATCTTCTGCTGAGCGGCGATCCGCTCCCTACCGAAGAACGCCGAACGTAGCGCCCCGCACGCCGTTCGGTAATGGGCATCGTGCCGGCCGATCGCGTCTTCCCACGTCCCCGTCTCGACTAGGTGAGCCCGTGCGTACACGCGAGGGGTTTCCAGAAGGCGATAGAGCGACGTCCCGTCACGCGCTGCAACGACCTGGACCAACGACGCTCCGACGAGCTGCCGAATCTGATCGACTGCTTCGGCTTCGGAGTCCGGGCCGAGAACGGCTGCCGCCGCATCGGCCGAGAATGGTCCTTCGAACGCTCCGAGCAGGTCAAATGCCCGTCTCCCGTCGGCAAGAAGCAGGTCGTAGCTCC